>JBDTUL010000064.1:0-16787 GCA_040007735.1 Gammaproteobacteria bacterium
GGGCCGGCGGACGAACGCGGGTTCTGTATTCAGCAAGGCTTCTGCGTGCAGGGCTGCAAGACCGGTGCGAAGTGGAGCACGCTCTACACTGAGATACCCCGCGCCGAGCGCACGGGCAACCTCGACCTGCGCATCCAGAGCAGGGCGGTGCGCATAGAGCACGGCGCGGATGGGCGCGTCTCGGGCGTGCTTTACCGCGACGCTGAGGGCAAGGAACATCTGCAGAAGGCGCGTTTCGTCTGCGTTGCGGGCAATGCCGTCGAGACTGCGCGTCTGCTGCTGCTGTCGGAGTCTGCGAAATTTCCCCAGGGCCTGGCGAATTCGACGGACCAGGTGGGCCGCCACTATTCGCACCACGTCGGGGGATTCGTGTGGGGGATATTCGACAAGCCCATTCATTTCTGGCGCGGCGCTACGCTTGCCGGCATCGTCGAGGACGAGACGACACACAATCCGAAGCGTGGCTTTGCTGGCGGCTATCACCTGGAGCTCGCTGCTCTCGACCTGCCGAGCCTGCCGCTCGCAGGCCTGCCTTCGAACATGTGGGGCCGCGACCTGGCCTTTGTCATGGACCACTATCGCAGCATGGCCGGCATCTTCATCAATGGTGAAGACATTCCGAAGGCGACGAACCGGATCACGCTGAACGGGAAAGTGAAGGATTCATTCGGCCTTCCAGTCGCCAACATTCATATCGACGAGCATGAGAACAACGGCCTCATGCGCACTCACGCGCAGAAGCAAGCAAAAGCGCTGTATGAATCCATTGGGGCCGTGCGGGTGGTTCACTCGCGCCAGACGCCGGCGACACACAACATGTGCACCGCCCGCATGAGTGCGAATCCAAAAGATGGCGTCACGAACGGTCACGGGCAAGCGCACGACGTTGCCAACCTGTTCGTATCCGATGGCAGTGCGATGAGTACGCCGAGTTCTGCGAACCCCACGCTTACCATTGTGGCCCTGGCCCTGCGCCAGGCGGAGTACATCAGTAATCAGATGAAAGCGCGGAATATCTGACCGTGCGATCTTTCAGGGTGCATCACTTCGTGGCGTTTCCTGGCTGCGCTGTACTAAATGCCAGCATGGCGCAGCCACCCACGACGAGCGCGCCCATCAGGTACCACGCTGGCGCCATCGGGCTCTGGACCGCGTCGGTGAGCCATTTGATGATGAACTGAGCCGAGCCGCCGAACACTGCGATAGACACGGCGTAAATCGTGGCGAGCGCCCCGGACCGAACCGCCCTGGGCAGTGCTTCCGAGATGCTGATGATCACGGACACGCTGATGGTCTGCGCCAGGATGCTCAGAACAGCCGTGGCCAGGTAGAGCGCCGTGATCGTGCGGAAGTGATTCAGCATCAGATAGCTGGGCACGGCGAGAATCATCATCATGCCCACGGCGCCCAGCATCACTGGCTTGCTTCCAACCCGATCCGAAAGCACACCGGCCAGCGGCGCGGCCAGCATGTAGAACAGCCCGTTGAAAATCGTGGCGCCGAACGCCACGCGGGTGACCAGGTGCAGGGTGTCCTGCGCATAGATGTTCATGTAGTTGAGCGTATAGGTCCCGATCGTGGCGGTGCCCAGCATCAGCACTCCGAGCAGGGCCACTCTCACTGGCACGCGCGTGTGAACAGCGGACACTGTGGACTTCTGTGGATGATGCAGTGTCTCGGGCAGCTTTCGTCGCACATAGAGGCCAACCGGCACGATGGCGGCGCCCAGCAGAAAGGCAACGCGCCAGCCCCACGATTCGAGCGATGCGGGTGACAGCAAGCTCGAGAGAATGAAACCCACCAGGCCGCCCGCGAGGATCGCGAGCCCCTGCGTCGCGTTCTGAATCGACACGTAGAACCCGCGTTTGTCGGCGGGGGCGGACTCCATCAGCAAGGCGGTCGATGGGCCGACCTCGCCGCCCAGGGCAAAACCCTGGATCAGGCGGAACACGAGCAGCAGCACGGGCGCCCAGATTCCGATCTGCGCAAACGAGGGCGTGAGCGCGAGCCCCAGAATGGCGACACCCATCAGCCCGAAGGACACCAGCATCGCGGGCTTCCTCCCGACGCGGTCGCCGTAGGCGCCGATCAGAATGCCGCCGAGCGGCCGGGTGATGAAGCCGAGCCCGAACGTCGCGAGCGAGTACAGCAGCCCGTGCGAGGTCTGCGATTCCGGGAAGAACGTGTGCCCGATCTGGATCGCGAAATAGGAAAAGATCAGGAAGTCGTAGAACTCGAGGGCATTGCCGATGCCGACGACCATCGCCTGGCGCAGGGGCAGGGCGGTCGCAGGGGAGCGCCTTTCGATATCGAGCGTGCTTGCGACCAGGAGGAGCTCCCGACCCGTCTGCGCGGGCCTGCAGTGTTCGTTTTTTGAGGGCTTGCGCGCAGCGTAGCCGAAATCGACACACCCGGGGGGCCGTACAGAGGCGCTGGAACAGCGGGTCCCGCAAGACCCGCATCGGCGGGTCCTCGCACAGCATCGAGGCGACGATCAGTTTTTTTACGAGCTGGAGTACTCGCAGTAGGGCGCGTCCGTCTTCAGCGGCGCTACGCTGAGTGCGATCGGTCGTGAACTAACGCGCAATGAGAAACGCACCGCACGCCACTGCCGCGGCGCCCGCGATGCGAGCAATGTAGGGTCCGCCGGGAAGCACTTTCTCCAGCAGCACGAAGATCATCAGCGCGGCGATCCAGAGCAGGTTCATCACGCCCCCGACGAACAACAGCGCCATGATCGCCCAGCAGCACCCGATGCAATAGAGGCCGTGCAGAAAGCCCAGTCTCAGCGAGCCGCGCGCGCTGGTTTGAAAGCCGCCATGCCTTTGCACGAAAGCGAGCGGAGCCCGGCATTGCGACAGGCAAGCGTTCTTGATCGGCAGGAATTGATAGAGGCCCGCCATGATCAGCACTGCGCCGCCAAACTGCCGGCTGGCGCTCGCCATCATCGGAGTGATCATGGCCAGGCTTTCGAGGCCCCACTGCGCCAGTACTGCGAGCACCGCAAAGAGACACCAGCCGAGCAGATATCCGCCGGTAAACCACGCGGCGGGCGCGAAGACGTGCCCGCGGGCCGCGTTCTGGCGCGCGACCTGAATATAGATGAGTACCATGGGAGCGACCGAGGGCGTCATCATGCCGATCATCATGACGGCCCACATGGCGAACATGAACAGCAGATAGGAGGGCGACCAAATCTTGAAGGCGGGCGCGAGCAGATCGGCGTCGACGGCGCTCATGCCCGGCATCCCGGGCATTCCAGGCATCCCCGGCATCCCGGGTATCCCTGGCATTCCGGGCATTCCGGGCATTCCGGGCATTCCGGGCATGTCAGGCATGGCGTCCATCGCCGCGCCGGCGGGTATCTCCATCTGTAACGCCAGATAGATTACATAGCCCCAGGCAAGCGCTGTGATGGCTGCCAGTGCCAGGATCGCGATCAGGCGCTCGCGCTGGAGCGCGCGAGCGAGCGCCGCGTCACCCGTCAATCGACGATGCCATCCTGGCAGAGATGCAGCTCTGCGAACTGGCCGTAGGAGTCGGCGAGCTCATACGCGATGGGGCCGGTGGCAGTGGTCCAGCCCCGGCCGATTTCCGCCTTCTTGAATTCGAAGCCGTCGACCGGCTCGATGCGGATGCGATGCTCTTTGCCGGACACCGGATTGACGATCGGCTCCCCGCGTTGCTCGATGTAGCCCGGGACCCTGAGATGCGCGCGGCGCTTGTCGATGTCGACCGCGAAGTCGATGTCGGCAAACACCGGGTCGTACACTTTGGAGAGCATGGAGGCGAAAACCGAGAACATGGTCGCGCCGGGCTTCGTGTCCTGGCCACTCATGATGCGCAACAGGGCGTTACGCTGTGCGTCGTTGGCGCGCTGATCCACGATCGGCAGTGCCTCGCCGTTCCCCATGTGAATGGCTTGCGGATACCTGAAGATGCCGGCGAGACGCAGGCCATCCAGTGCCGTGGCACCGTGAAACCCCTGCTCGATCTCGACGCCCACCACGGCCCAGCAATTGCCGTGGGTGGGCAGGGCGTTGAACTGGCAGGGGCAGCCGTACGAGCAATTGCAGTTCGCAAACTCGCGGCCGTGAATCGTCCACTTCGTGTCCGTCATGGCGTAACCCTCGCAACCTGGAGCCTGACCGAGTAATCGCCGTCTGCGGCGGCCGTTCCTCAGGGGGATTTGCCGCCGAAATCCTACGCCGCAACGGCGAGAATTGCGATCTGGCTAACTATTTTCGCCGGCAGGGGGGTAGAAGGCGCCCCGCATACCGCTCCCATACAGTTGCGCGAATCGCCTTGGGAGCCTGGGTGCGTACTACTTCAAGCAGCGATCGGACGATATCGCAGGGGTCGAGCTGAACCCGCCACCGCCCGGCGTTCAGCGGGACAGCGACAACAACGTGGTGGACAACCATAGTTGGGCCGCGTTCACACAACGGACCTATACGTTCAACGATCGGCTCGGCGCCACCGCCGGTGCGCGCTACACCGCGGAAAACAAGCGCTCTTACCGGCCACTCATCGCTGTCGGCCGGCAGGGGATACGCCGAGATCGCTTACGCCCGGCCGCGCGAGTCTTTCGGGCTGGTCAGCCATGCGTTCTAGCGGGTAAGACTCGAATATAAGTTGTTTGCTGACGCAGGCAACTTGCAATACCCTCCCCGGGCCGGCCGAAGTCCGTCGTGCGTTTATCGCACCAGAAGCGGCATCGTCAACAGGGGGTCAACACAAGTGTCGATTTATTCAATCTCGGGCAACGGCTCGGGCGCGGTGCGGCTTGCCGTTCGCGCGATCCTGGGCATGGGCTTCGTCACCGCGGCTATCGCGCAGGCGCCCGCGCAAAAGGAAGACGTGATGCAGGAAGTGGTCGTGACGACGGCCCAGTTCCGCGAGCAGAACGTTCAGCAGACGCCGCTTGCGATCACCGCGGTGTCCGCAGCGCTTCTCGAGGCGCGCAACCAGACGAACATCACTGAGATCACAAACCAGGCGCCGAACGTCACGCTCAAACCTCAGGGAGCAACCTTCGGTCCGTCCATCGCCGCCTCGATTCGCGGCATCGGCCAGGTGGACTTCAACCCGGCGCTCGAGCCTGGCGTGGGCATCTATGTGGACGACGTGTACTACGCGACGCTCACCGGCTCCATGCTCGACCTTCTCGACCTCGATCGCGTCGAGATCCTGCGCGGCCCGCAGGGAACACTCGCAGGCCGGAACTCGATCGGCGGTGCGGTGAAGCTCTATTCACAGAAACCGAAGGGCGATGACAGCGGCTATCTCGCGGCCACCTACGGAACGCGGGATCGCGTGGACCTGCGGGGCAGTGCGGACTTTGCGCTGGCGGAACGGCTCTTCGCCCGCATCTCGGGCGTGAGCAAGCGGCAGCGCGGATACATCGCCCGTCGCGACTACGGCTGCGACTTTCCAAACAGCGGCATTCCGCGCCTTCGCACGGACATCGCAGGCTGCGTCGTGGACTACGACAGTGATGTCAATCTCGAGGCGGTTCGCGGCGCACTGCGCTGGCTCCCGACGGACGATCTGGAGTTCAATCTCGCGCTCGACTATACGCACGACGATCGCAACCCCACGGGCACCGTGCTGGTGAATGGCAGCACCACCGTCAGGCCAAACGTGCAGCTGGCGCCGGGCGGCACGCGGTCGCTCTCCCAGTTTGTCGTGCCGGATGGCTCGTATTACAACTACGTGAACTACTACAACCCACCGGCGACATCAGCGGCGGGAGCCCCTCTGGTCGAATCGCGCCCTGAGCCCAACCAGTTCTTCGAGGGCTGGGGCCTCTCGCTCGGGGCGAACTGGTCGTTGAGCGACACCCTCTCACTGAACTCGATCACGGCCTATCGCGAGTACGACAGCGGGTTCTCGAACGACAACGACCTGTCGCCGCTTGCGAGCTCCATCGGCTTCGGCACGCTGCCGTTCCATTCCGTCAGCCAGGAGCTGCGGCTGAATGGCACGTTTGCCGAGAAATTCGACTACACGCTCGGCGCGTTCTACATGGACCAGCAGTCGACGTATGAGTCCTTCCAGGATCTGAGGTACACCGGGCCCCTGCAGTTCCAGCAGAACGACGTGGTGAACGCCGATACGAATGCGGTGTTTGCCCACCTCGCGTATCACTTCAACGAGAAACTGACCCTCACCGGCGGTCTTCGATACACCGACGAGCACAAGGACTACACCTTCGTGCGCAAGACGCGCGAGGGCGCGGTCCACCCCGCATTGGGGGCGCTCGATGGGTTGAAGAGCAACTATGACGGCAACAATCTCGACTATCGAGCGGCCGCCCAGTACGAATGGACCGACACGGTGATGACGTATGCGCAGGTCTCGACCGGCTTCAAGGGTGGCGGTGTCAGCCCGCGGCCGTTCATTCCGGGGCAGGCGGTGCCGTTCAATCCTGAGACGCTGGATTCGTACGAGCTCGGTATAAAGTCCGACTGGTTCGATCGCAACCTGCGGCTGAATGCCTCGGTGTTCTACAGCAAGTACAGCGACCTGCAGCTGTCGTTGCAGACGTGCCCGCAGTTCGGCGGCACGGGTTCGCCCTGCGGCGCCTGGGCCAATGCGGGCAATGCCGAGATCAAGGGGCTCGAGGTGGAATCGGTCATTCGTCCCTTCAAGGGCTTCCTGATCGATGCCTCATTCAGCTACCTCGATTTCGACTACACCTCGATCAATCCTGCCGTGGGCGGCCCGTTGCGTCCCACCGGAATTCAGCTCAGCTATCGGCCGCCGTATATGCCCACACGGAAGTGGAGTGTGGGAATGCAGTATGAGATTCATCTGGGCACCAAAGGCACGCTCACTCCGCGCGTCGACGCCAGCTATCAGGGAGATCTCTACACCAACGGCAACAACCTCCCCACCAATTTCATCGACAGCTACACGCTCGGCAATGCGCGCCTGACGTGGCGGGCGGGCGATGAGAAATGGGAGGCTGCGCTCGAGGTGACCAACCTTGCCGACAAGTACTACTTCTTGAGCCGCACGGATCAGTTCACGGGGGCAGGTCACTCGGATGGTCAGCCAGGGCGTCCGCGGGAGTGGGGCTTCACGGTCAAGCGGAAGTTCTAGGCTGACCCATCGGGGGGCGTGGCACTGCACTGGTGCATGTTCATGGTGCAGGCCACGCTGAACCCCCGGCGTTGAGCCGCTTCAGCGGTGGCATGGCCGTTGCAACGTGCAGCGGAGCCCATGAATGAGCCTTCGCTGCGAATCCTGCTGGTCGATCAGAACACCGAACGCTCAGCGATCCTGGAGGAGGGCCTGCGCGAGGCAGGGTGCCGCGACATCATCGTAGTGCGCGAGATGCACAGCCTGATGCGTCGGATTCTCGAGGCCGACCCCGACGTCATCTTCATCGATCTCGAGAATCCCAATCGGGACGTGCTCGAACAGATGTTCCAGGTCTCGCGCAGCGTGCGCCGGCCCATCGCCATGTTCGTGGACCAGGCGGATACCGAGTCGATCCATGCCGCGGTGGAATCCGGCGTGGGCGCGTACGTGGTGGACGGCCTGCACAAGGATCGCGTCAAGACGATCCTCGACACGGCGGTGAGCCACTTCAACACCTTCAACCGGCTGCGCGAACAACTCGAGCAGGCCAACGAGGCACTCGAGGAGCGCAAGGTGATCGAGCGGGCAAAGGGGATCCTGATGAAGGAGCGCGGACTCAACGAGACCGACGCCTATTCGATGCTGCGAGTCGCGGCAATGAACGAGAACCGCCGGGTCGTCGATATCGCCCGCGCGGTTGTCACCGCAGCGAGGCTGTTCAAATGATGAAGATCCGCGTTGGCTTCATTCCGCTGCTCGACTGTGCCGCGCTCGTGGCGGCGGTGGAGCAGGGCTTCACTGCGGCCGAAGGGCTCGACGTGCGGCTGGTGCGCGAGACCTCGTGGGCCAATATCCGCGACCGGCTCATCGTCGGGCATTTCGATGCGGCTCACCTGCTCGGGCCGATGGTCGTGGCCTCGACGCTGGGTGTGGGTCATCTGAAGGCCTCGCTCATCGCGCCGTTCTCGCTCGGACTGGGGGGCAATGCCATCACCGTCGCGACGGCGCTCTGGACACAGATGGCTGCCGAGGGTGCGGCGCTGGGCGCAGGCCCGAAGGCTCAGGGCAACGCGCTGGCAAAGGTTGTGAAGGCGCGCGCGCGTTCCGGAGAAGAGCCGCTCACGTTCGGCATGGTGTATCCGTTCTCGTGTCACAACTACGAGCTGCGCTACTGGCTGGCCGCGGTTGGAATCGACCCCGACAGAGACGTGCGCCTGGTCGTGATCCCGCCGCCGTTCCTGGCGGATGCGATGCGCACCGGCCAGATCGATGGGTTCTGCGTCGGTGAGCCCTGGAGCAGCGTGGCGGTCGAGGCCGGGGTCGGCAATATCATCGCGACGACCACGTCCATCTGGCCGCTGAGTCCGGAGAAGGTAATCGGCTGCCGCGCCGAATGGGCGCACGAGAACGCTGCTTCGCTGGATGCATTTATCCGCGCGCTGTACCGCGCAGCGCTCTGGTGTGAAGACCCGGTGAATCACGCCGACCTTGCGCACATGCTGGGTGCCGCTCGCTACATCGGCGCGCCCGCGAAGCTGCTGCAGAATGCGCTGGGAAACAAGCTTTCACTGTCGGCGGGCGCGCAACCTGTCTCGATTCCGGACTTTCATTTCATTGCCCGCCATCACGCCACATTCCCCTGGGTGAGCCACGCGCAGTGGTTCTACACGCAGATGCTTCGCTGGCGGCAGATCGATGAAGCGGTGGGGGACATCGCTGTCGTGCGGAACACGTATCGCCCGGACCTCTATCGGCGGGCGCTCGCGCCGCTGAACGTGGCTCTCCCCACGGCCGACACAAAGATCGAACGCTTCTTCGACGAGGGACTCTTCGTTCCCTGAGCCGGCTGAGCGTGGCACCGGAACTGCACGAACACCGTGCGATCGGTCCTCGCGCCGCGCGATGACGGATCAAATCTTCGTTGTTTTGCGCGCACGCAAAGCGTGCGTGAAGCGCCAAGTGTTTGGCGCGATAGGTCTCCAGCACCTCGACTGAGCTGTGGCACGGCGGTTGCACTGACAGATGCGACAATCAGGGCCCAACAGCGGGCCTTCCGGGCAAAGCCGCCGACTTCTTCCGCATGCATTCACAAGCGTGCACGAGAAGCCGGCGGTTTTTTTTTTGCTCGCGAGGCCGGAGAACTACATGTCAGTCAGTATCAGGTCTTTCCGCCGAGCAATCGCCAGCGCCGCGCTCATCGCACTCACCGCGTGCGCTTCGTCCGCCGCCTTCGCGGACTCCTTTGGACCGGCGCTGAGCGCGGTACGCGAATCGAAGCCCATCATCGATCTGCGGCTGCGCTCCGAAAGCGTCGACCAGGACGGCATGTCACGGGACGCAGAGGCCCTGACGCTGCGCGCCCGGCTCGGTTTCGAAACCGGCAAGGCGTGGAACATCACGTTCCTGGCCGAGGGCGACCTGATCACGCCGTTCGAATCTCACTACAACAGCACGGTGAACGGGAAGACGAGCTACCCCGTGGTGGCGGATGCCGAGACGTATGAAGTGAACCGGTTGCAGCTCACGAACACGACGTTGCCCGATACCACCGTGACGTTCGGCCGCCAGCGCATCAACCTCGACGATCAGCGGTTTGTCGGGAACGTTGGCTGGCGGCAGAACGAGCAGACGTACGACGGGCTGCGCGCGGTGAACAAGAGCATCCGGAATCTCACGATCGACGTCACGTACTTCGACCAGGTGAACCGCGTTTTCGGCAAGGATTCGGCGGTCGGGCGCTACAACGGCTCGAACTATCTTGCGAACGTGGCGTACCAGATGCCCATCGGCAAGCTCACGGGGTTTGTCTATCTCACGGACTTCACGGAAGCACCGCGTGATTCTGCGGAAACCCAAGGGGTTCGCTTCACCGGCGAGCGGCCGGTGCAGAAGGTGAAGGTGGCCTGGGTAGCCTCCTATGCGCGCCAGACCGAGCACGCCAACAACCCGCTCGACTTCGCGGAAGACTTCTACACACTCGAGCTCACCGGCACCTTCCGGCAGTTCAGTCTGAACGCAGGCTTCGAGGTGATGGAGGGCAATGGCGTGCGTGGCTTCTCCACGCCGCTTGCCACTCTGCACAAGTTCGATGGGTGGGCGGACAAGTTCCTCACCACGCCGCCGAATGGCCTTGAGCGGCGCTATGTCGGACTCAGCTATACGAAGAAGGGGCTCGGCATCCTCGACACGCTGAGCGCGAACGCGGTCTATCATCGCTTCGACTCCAATCGCCTCGATATCCACTACGGCTCGGAAGTCGACCTGCAGGTGCAGGCGAAGTACCAGCGCTTCAACCTGCTGCTGAAGCATGCCAGCTACGACGCGGACCGCTTCGCGACCGACACCCGCAAGTACTGGCTGCAGCTCGACTACGTGTGGTGAGGACAACGCGTTCCGCTCGGCAAAGCGTGAATCAGCGTGCTACAAAGGCCCCCGACTGCGGCGTAGGGAGGGGGGCTCATGCGGAACGTGTTCATGTGGGTGGCACTGGCGTGCATCGTTCAGGCTGCCAGCGCCGCCGGCTACGACGGCAAGGACATTGCGGACGAGCAGGACGGCAAGAACGGCATCCACCGCAACGATGGAACAGAGGAACAGGTTGTCGCCACCGCCGGGACTGCGCACCTTCCATTCATGCGGTCGAACATGGACATCACCACGGCCACGCTGCGCATCGGCGGCAAGCCGCGCAAGGTGCTGCTGCATGTCGCGTGCAGGCGGGTAACGCTGTCTACCTTCGCTCGATGTGCCTGGGCTGCCACGGCTTCATGATGGTGGCCGGCGACATGGCGCCGGACCTGCGTGCGTCACCGGTGCCGCTGTCCGCGGATGCGTTCCGCGAGATCGTGAAGAATGGCGCGCTGCTGTCGAAGGGCATGCCGAAGTTCGATGAGTTGTCGGACGACGAACTGGAATCGCTGCGGCATTTCATCCGGCAGCGTGCGCGGGACACCATGGCAGGCGCCCGATGACTCCGAACGAGATTCTGTATCAGCTCGGGGTGGCCGTATTTGCGGTCACCGGCGTGCTGGCCGCCGCGAGGCAGAACATGGACGTGCTGAGCTTCATCATCATCGGCATGGTCACGGCCCTCGGCGGGGGAACGATGCGGGACCTCTTGCTGAACAAACCGGTGTTCTGGCTGCATGACACCTCGTTCCTGTACGTGGCGTCCGCGGCGGCTGTGGCAACGTTCTTCTTCGAGCGCATCTTCCGCGCCACTTACAACGCGCTGCTCTATCTCGATGCGCTGGCAACGGCCGTCTTCACGATCTTTGCCACCGAAAAGACCTTGCAGCTCGGTTTCAGTCCGGGCGTTGCCGTACTGATGGGCGTGCTCACCGGCATCGGGGGCGGCATTCTCCGCGACATGCTCACCGGCCAGCCGACGATTCTCCTGCGGCGAGAACTCTCGATGACGCCTATTTTTCTGGGCGGAACGCTTTACGTGATTGCCAGACACAATACGGTCGGCGCCACGTCACTGCAGGTTTCACTGGCCGCCATGGCTGTGATCGCGATCGTGCGAATCGGGGCCATCCGCTGGCACTGGGGGTTTCCGGTCTGGCTGACGTATCGGCCGGGGAAGTAGGGCACAGTTTCAATTATTGACATTTACGTCAAGAAAAGGCTTAATTCGCCTAATTCTTGATGTATATATCAATATGAGAACGATCCAGGACCTGGGAACGGCCGTAGCGGCCCGTCGCCACACCCTCGGGCTGAAGCAGCAAGCGGTTGCGCTCCAGGCCGGTGTCACTCCCGAGTCGCTTTCCCGGTTCGAGCGCGGCCGGTCAGCGGAGTTCGGTTCGCGGAAGCTTCTCGCCGTTCTCGCAGTCCTGGGCATGGAACTGCAATTCATGGATGTCGGAGCCGCAGGCTCGCTCGATGAGCTGCGCCGGGAACGCGCTAAATCGTGAAGCTCTCCGCGTACGTGGCCGGCCGCGACGTCGCGGTGCTCGAGCCCGACGGCGATTTTCGCAGCGTGCTCACCTATCACGCGAAGGTGCCCCCTGAGCACTTCGTGTCGCTCACCATGCCCGTGCGCACTGAGTCCTACGTATGGGACGACGTTCTGCATCCGGTATTCCAGATGAATCTCCCCGAAGGCTACCTTCTGCAGGTTCTGCAGGAGCAGCTCGGCCCGCAAGTCACTGGCAGTCCCCTGGCGCTTCTCGCTGTGATCGGCCGGAACATGGTCGGCCGCATTCAGGTGGCCGCGGCCGGCGCGAATCTCGAGGAGCCGGCAAAGCCCATCGAGGTGGCAGAGCTCCTTCAGGGAGACAACTCAGAGGAGGCCTTTGCGGAACTCGTGCGTCAGCATGCGACGAGCGGTGTCTCGGGCGTCGTTCCGAAGTTTCTCGACGCGCAGAACGAGATGCCTGAGAGGCCCGCTCACAGCAAGACCACGCTTCTCACTCGCAGGCACATCATCAAGGGCTCGACGGCCAGGCTTCCCTATGTGTCTTTGAATGAGTCCCTGTGCATGCAGGTCGCCGCGCGCGTCCTTCCCGCAGCCCAAGTCGAACTCTCGGAGGACGGCAAAGCGCTCGTCGTGCACCGCTTCGATGTGGACGAAAGAGGGCAACCCCGCTGGGGGATGGAGGATTTCTGCGCACTGCTGGGACTGCGTCCGGCGGCCAAATACGACACGACGTGGGAGCGAATTGCCAGGGCGGTTCGCGATCATGTTCCGGGCGCCGCACAACTCGAGAGTTTTCGTCAGCTCGCAACGCTGCTGCTGCTGACCTATGCCCTGCGCAATTCAGACTGCCACGCCAAGAATCTGGCGTTGCTGTACACGAATCGGGGTGACGTTCATCTCTCACCGGCGTACGACATGATCACGACCACCGTGTACGCGGGCTATCAGCACAATCCCCCCGGCATCGGTTTCATGGGGCGCAAGACGTGGGATCCGGGAAAGACCCTGCCGAAATTCATCGCCGCCACATTCGGTATCTCGCTGCGGACACAGGTCGAGATTGTCGAAGCCATCAGCGATGCTGTCTCGGACACCGCGCCTCGGGTACGAGAAGCCATGACTCGGTACGCGCCTTTCGAGGACATCGGCAAGCGCATGCTCATCGCCTGGAATGAAGGTGTGACGGGCCTGCGGGGGAGTCGCCTCTACAGCCTTGCCGAATGGAAGCCGGGTGCGGCTTTCAAGGGATTCGCGAGCCCTCCGAAGCTCGAGCGGGCTACGACTGTAGTCGGGCGCTCGGAAGGTCTCGCGAGGCGTGGAAAAAGCAGCAAGACGAAGGGCACGAAGCGCAAATCGGGAAAGCGCGCTAAAGCAAAACAGCGTTAGCCCGGTCCCGGGCCTGGCGCTGGCAGGCTCGCGCTGATGTCGTAGGTGATCTGCCAGTGCGAATCGCCCGCCGCGTATCAGCGCGTTATCTGAAGGCCGGAGGCGTCAATCGCCCCGTCAAAGGCCGCGCGATCGGTGAATATCGTCATGCGATCGGCCAACCCGGAAAAGCGGCGCACGAATTCAGCCGTCATCTGGATATATCGCGACCCGGTGAGCATGCCCACCTGCCGCAGGCCGGCGCGGTGCTTTCCCATCCAGATGGCCCACTCGCTGCTGACCTCGACCGTCGCGCCTTTCACCTCACCGGCATCGATGAATAAAGAGATGGCCTGGTAACGATCCAGGTCTGTCGCGAGCTCGCGCAGGGCCAGATCCCCGAACTCGCCAATGTCGGACCCCGACAGCGTTACGACCACGATCGCCGGCGCGGGCCGCTTGATGTCGAGTGTGCAGTGAACGCCTTCGTGACGGGTGTGCGCAGAGGTGTTGGTGTTCATTCAGAGTGTTCCACGAGTAGGCCGTGAGGGGCTGCGCCGCTTGGTGCCGGGCGCGGCCGCGCGCAGCAGGCGGCGGAAAGTGGGGCATTCCAGGTGACTGGGCGCGGGGCACACGGCAGCGTGCCGCAGGCTATCGCGCATGGCGCTGAGTTTGTGGATGGTCTTGTCGAGCTCCTGCGCCTTGGCGGCGAGCATCTTGCGGTCGATGAGTGGCCGCCCCTTCGCTGCGAACAGGAGCGCGATCTCGTCGAGCGAGAAACCGACCGCGCGACCCAACCCGATGAGCGAGAGGCGCTCCAGCACTTCGGGGTCGAACAGACGGCGCAGGCCCCGCCGGCCGACCGAGGCGATGAGCCCCTTTTCCTCATAGAACCGCAGCGCCGAGGCGGGGACGCCGGACCGCTTCGCTACCTCCGAGATGTCCAGGTCGTGGATTTCGCTTGACCTCAAGTTGACTTGAGGTGGCAGAGTGCCCATTCCGCATCTGGAGAGCAAGCAAAAGAGGGCGATCATGGCAGTCACAGTCCACACCGAATCATCGATAGGACCTGCGCCGCTGACGCCGTCGGTTCGCTGGGCGCTCGCCGGCCTCTCACTATCGATGTTGATGCCATCGCTCGACACCAGCATCGCCAATGCGGGTCTGCCGACATTGGCCCATGCGTTCGCTGCTTCTTTCCAGGAGACGCAGTGGATCGTTCTCGCCTATCTCCTCGCGGTTACCACGCTGGTCGTCAGTGTTGGCCGGCTCGGTGACATCGTCGGTCGCCGGCGGCTGCTGCTGCTCGGAATCTCAGTGTTCACTGTGGCCTCGCTCCTGTGCGGCGTGGCTCCGACGCTTTGGCTGCTGATTGCCGCGCGGGCGGCGCAGGGCCTCGGCGCAGCCATCATGTTGGCTCTCACGGTGGCATTGGCTGGCGAGACGGTTCCGAAGGGAAGAACCGGTAGCGTCATGGGGCTGCTCGGAACGATGTCCGCGGTGGGCACGACGCTCGGGCCATCGCTCGGCGGCGTCCTGATTGCCGGGCTCGGCTGGCGATCCATGTTTCTCGTCAACGTGCCGCTGGGCCTGCTGACTCTTGTTCTTGCCTATCGCCACCTGCCCGCCGACCGTCGGGTGTCCAAGGCGGCTCGAACCGGCGTCGCTCGTTTGAGTACGTTCTTGCCTGACCTGACACTGTTCCGCTATTCAGTGGTGCGATCGAGCCTTGCCATGAGCCTGCTCGTCTCGACGGTGATGATGGCAACGCTGGTGGTTGGGCCTTTCTATCTCTCGAAGGCGCTGGGCCTCGAGACGGCTCTGGTCGGACTCGTCCTGTCGGTCGGGCCGCTGGTCGCCGCGCTCACCGGCGTGCCGGCGGGCCGCATCGTGGATCGATCGGGCGCGAAGCGCATCACTCTGGTTGGGCTCAGCGCGATCGCGGCCGGTTCGCTGGCCTTATTCATGATTCCGGCGAGCTTCGGCATTGTCGGCTACATCACGCCCATCGTCGTGATCACCTCCGGCTATGCGCTATTCCAGGCGGCCAACAACACCGCCATCCTGATGGACATTCGCCCTGATCAGCGGGGCGCGATCTCAGGCATGCTCAGCCTGTCGCGCAATCTGGGGCTCATCACCGGCGCATCCGTGATGGGCGCGGTGTTCGCGCTCGCTTCGGGTTCGATCGACGTCACAACCGCCGATCCCGCAGCGATTGCCGCCGGTATGCGGATGACGTTTGCCGTTGCGACGAGTCTCATCGTGGCCGCGATCGCCATCGCGACTCTGTGGGGATCGCAGGCGCCTCGCGCTACGCGTGGCCGCCAGTCTTGATATGGCTCGATAGCCGAACCCGGTCCCGCCGGCCCGTGGCCGGATCCGTGCGATGCAGGTTGAACGGCGTCTCGCGGAAGGGCCCCTGTGCCAGGTCGAGCAGCATGGCCTCAGAGATCTTGTTGGCCGGCGTGGCGAACGGTGAGATCAGTTCCACGAGCCAGACGTTGTGGACCGGGTGCGAAAGTGTGGCAGTGGGACGAGGGCGCGCGCCGATAGGCGGCGAGGCCGATGCGTCCCTGCTGGCTTGTTCCTTCAAGCTCAACCTTCCCTGACCGATTCCGTTTCTTCGTTATTGTCCGCGCTCGTCGAGCGTATTGAAGCATACGCTTGATGAGTTGTCTTATGACAAGTACTGGCGAAGAGAAGTTATCGCGCTGTTCTCTGGGTGGGCAAACCCTCGAGCGCAATTCTTCCGTCACGCATGGTCTGCCTGCGTTCCACCACGCCAATCACGCTCTGCAGGGGCAAGAGAATGTCTTCGCGAGACGCTGTTAACGCGATGGCCCTCCGGCAGAGCAATCTCAAATCGCCCGTCAGCCTTCACCGCAAAAATTTCCATCCGCGACTAAGGTCTGTCAGCGGTGAAAAGAAAGAACGAACAGGACGCTCCCGGCCGGGCACGATATTCTTCCGCTGCAGACAAGTCGCCTTTGCAGGCCAGCCCTAGCGTGACCAGACGATCCCGTGCAGCGGCGCCTGGGAGCCGCGCGCGTCAGGGCTCGTGAAGAGCGGGCTCTCTTTTGCGTGACGGCATTCGACGGCGCTTGGCGCCGAGTGGTCGTGGCGAACCTCAAAGTATCAACTGCTGCTCACCTCTCTCCATGAACAAGGCATCCAGGCTCTCGACCTCAAAGAGTTTCTCGCCCCAGCTCTCGAGCTGTTCCGGCGGTGCTTCTTGTACGCGAAGACGCACCAACTTCGGCAACTTACCGAAGCGCTTCTGAAGCTGACGGAGTAAGAGGCGCGCTTCGCCTTCCTGATGGCCCTGCAGCAGTCCCTGTTCCAGCCCCCGCGTCAATCCTTGCTCCAATCCTTGCTCCAATCCTTGCTCCAATCCTTGCTCCAATCC
>JBDTUL010000065.1:0-16756 GCA_040007735.1 Gammaproteobacteria bacterium
GCGGCCTCGGCGCTGGCGCGGGCGACCTGATGTTTTTTCCGGCCACCGACATGAGCCGCGAAGAGATCATCCACGGGCTGCGCTATCTGAAGCCCGTTTCGAGCTTTCGCTCCGCGTACGCCTACGACAACCTCCTCTATATGGTGGCCGGCCAGATCATTCCGGTGGTCACCGGGAAATCATGGGAGGACTTCCTGACGGAGCGCATCCTGGGGCCGCTACACATGGCGCCTTGCGCGGTGAGTTATGGCCGCATTGCCGATCGAAGCAACGTCGCTGCGCCACACGTCGTCAGCGACGGCGAGGCGAAGCCGATCGCCGTGGTCAACATGGGTGCCATTGGCCCTGCCGGCACGATCAATTGCAGCATCACGGGCATGTCGAAATGGCTGCAGACGCAGCTTGCCCGAGGCAAGACACCCGACGGCCAGCAGCTGTTCAGTGAAGAACGCGGCAAGGAGATGTGGACGGTCACTACGCCGACGCCGCTCAACCCGGTGCTCTCGGCGATGTACCACAGCCATTTCTCGGGCTACGGGCTGGGTTGGGAATTGAGTGACACGCGTGGCTACGAGCGCGTCGCCCATACCGGCGGCGTGCTGGGGACAGTTACTTGGGTGAGCATGATCCCCGAGCTCAGCCTGGGCGTACTCGTCTTCACCAACCAGCAGAATGGGGGCGCTATCGAATCCATCGGTGGCCAGATCCTCGATGCCTGGCTCGGTGAGCCGCAGCGCGACTGGGTTGCGATCGCTGCGGGGATCATGGCCGAGCGCGACAGCAAAGGGCTCGCTGCGGAGGAGGCGGCCGCCAAGGCCGCCGCCGCCGCCGGGCCGCCGACGCTCTCACTCGCAAGCTATGTGGGCACCTATCACGATCCGTGGCGCGGGGATGCCTGGGTGCGCCGTGACGGTGACGATCTGTTTCTGCGCATCAGCCGCACTTCCTCTCTCGAAGGTCGCCTGACTCCTTACAGCGGCAACATTTTCATCGTGCGGTGGAAGGATCGCAGCCTTGGCGCCGATGCTTACGTGCGTTTCGAGCAGGCCTTCGGCGAGAAAGTCACCGGCATGACGATGGATAGAGTTTCTCCGTCCACCGACTTCAGCTTCGATTTTCAGGATCTGAACTTCGCCAAAGCCGACCGGCCCTGACCGACGAGGTGGAGCGCGCGCAACGCTCTCACCAGATCCGCACTCGCGCCTTGGGCTCGAGGTACAACCGCTGACCCGGTAGCACGTCGAATGCGTCGTACCACGCATCGATATTGCGAACGGTGGAGATGCGAAAGCTCTCCGGGGCGTGATCGTTGGTGGCGAGCTGCGTGCGCAGGGCATCCTCGCGAATCTTGCTGCGCCAGCCTCGTGCGAAGCCGATGAAAAACTGCCGGTCTTGTGCGCGCACGTATTCCTCGTCGGCGATTCTGTTGCCGAGCGTGCGTCGGTAGGCGTCGAAGGCCGCGGCAAGGCCTCCCAGGTCGGCAAGGTTCTCGCTGAGTGTCAGCTTGCCGTTGACTCCCAGATCCGGGAACGGCCGGTAGCCCGAGAACTGATCCACCAAGGGCTGCGTCACTGCCGCGTACTGCGCGCTGTCCTCGGGTGTCCACCAGCGACGGTTGCGACCGTCCGTTTCGTATTCCGCGCCCAACGTATCGATGAAATGACTGACGTCGTGGCCGATGATGGCGCCGATCGCGCCGTAGTTCGCGGCCTCCGATGCCGCGGGGTCGAACTTGGGCGCCTGCAACAGCCCGGCAGAGAAGTCGTACGCGTTCTGCTGGAACGTGAGGATGGCGCCGACCGCGTGAGGCGCCATCAACCATTGGGTCTTGTCTACCGGCTGACTGAGCCGCGCCAGGGCCTGACGATAGTTGCGGTCCGTGACTCGCCGCAGGTTGCCTGCGGCGTCCGCAGGGTCCACGGCCAGGTCGGAATAGTCCTGCCATTTTTCCGGGTAACCGACGCCGACATACAGTGTCTTCAACTTCGTCAGCGCCACGGCCCGGGTGTGGGGCGACATCCACGTCAGCGCTTGCACGCGCTGGCGGAAGGCTGCGACGACATGAGCCACGATGTCTTGCACACGGGCTTTGTATTCCGCGGGGAAATGTCGTTCGACATACAGCCTTCCGAGCGCTTCGCTCAGAGCCGATTGAGTTGCATCGACAGCGCGTTGTGCGCGCGAACTCTGCGGCGGCGGGCTTTTCGCAGCGGCGCTCCGCAGTGCCATGGCTCGCTCGGCGAAAGCATGCGGCAATACATCGGCATAGGCGTGGATCTCATGAAAGCGCAGATAGTCCTGCCATGCTCGCAAAGGCTGAGACGCCACTAGCGCCGCCACGCCCTTTACGGCGGTGGGCTGCCACGCGACGAAAGTTTCCTGGCGGCTCAATCCGGCCGCTGCGAAGAAGGCAGACCAGTCCATGCCTGGCGCCTCGCGCGCGAAGTCCGCGCGCGTCCAAAGGTTGTCGGCGTTGTGGTCTTTGGCTGATGTTTCGCGCGTGGCGTGGCTTTGTGCGAGGGCGGTTTCCAGTGCCATGACGCCTTGCGCCCGTTCTGCCGCGCGGTCGAAGCCGGCGAGTGTCAGCATCTGGCCGATGTACTCCAGGTACTGGGCTCGCAGCGCCTGCATGCCGGGCTCAGTGCTGATGTAGTGCTCGCGGTCTGGCAGCCCGAGCCCACCCTGCAACAGGAAGGCAACGTAGGTTTTCTCACCGCCGTTGCCGGGTTCTACCGAAAGACCCAGCACGCGCGAAGAGTTGTAGATGCCCCAACCGAGCGGGTCGACATCGGCGCGCAACTCGCTGCCCAGAATGCGCATCAGTGCCGTCTTGTCACGCAGCTGTCCGATGCGATTCAGCAGCGGCTCGAGTGGTTTGATGCCCTTGGCCTCGATCGCCGCCTCGTTCAGCCAGGCCGCGCGGAAGTCGGCCACCTTGCGCGCCATCGACCCCGCTGGCGCATCACGCGCGTCGTCCAGCAACTTCGCGACCTGTTGATGTGTCAGTTCGTCGATCTCAGTGCGAGCGTTCCAACGTTCCTTGCCGGCCGGGATCTCGGTGGCCGCGAGCCAGGCCCCATTGGCGTAGGCGAAGAAGTCGTCGCCCGGCTTGATGCTCGCATCCACGCCCTTCTCGAGCGCCCACGGGGCGCGCGACTCAATTGCTTGCGCATGAGCCGGGGACACGAGCCACGATGAAAGCGCGGCAGCCGGAAGTGCGGCGGCCCACACAGTCCACCAGATGCAAGTGCCGATCGTTGGCCGCTGAATGCGGCCGGGGGGTGTGTTGGTGGACATCGTCGGCACGTTAGGGGGTCTGCGATGCCGTGTCGTGACGCGCGCCGACACGTTTAGATCATTTTCGGACATTGGCGACGCGCGCCACTGCCCATTGGCTACGAACTGGGGCATGCTCCGGCCAACGGGCCATGTCTGAAAATGATCGCACGCACCCAACCGATCGACCTGCTCTTCGTCATCGCGCCGCATTCGCTGCTGCTCGATATCGCGGGGCCTGCCGAAGCCTTTCGCCTCGCCAACCTGCATCGGGAACGGCGCGGCCTGCCACCGCGGTTTCGACTGCGCTTCACCGGCCCTGCGGTGAAAGTGCCGACGTCCGTGGGGCTTTCGCTGGTCGACCTCGAGCCTTTTCCGCAGCGGCTACGCGCGCCGACCTGGGTGGTGCTGGTTGGCCAACCGAGCGCGCACGTCACTGAGGTTACGCCGGCTATCGTCACCACGGCGCAGTGGCTGAGTCGCACGCTGCACGAACCTTTGCTCGTGGCGGGCGCGCCGCACCGGTTGCTCACAATCTGTTCGGGAACGTTGCTCGCGGCGCGTGCCGGCTTGCTCGGAACTCGCCGCTGCACCACGCATCACGAGTTGCTGCGCGCCTTGCGTGTTCTTGCGCCGCGCGCGCAGGTGGTCGACAACCGCGTGTTCGTTGTCGATGGGCCGCTGGCGTCCAGCGCCGGCATCACTGCGGGCGTCGATCTCACCTTGCACCTGATCGCCGAAGAATGTGGCGAAGCGCTTGCGGCGAGCGTTGCCGAGGACATGGTGGTGTACCTCAGACGCTCGCCGCGTGATCCCGAGCTGTCACCGTTTCTGGTACATCGCCGTCATCTGCATGCGGCCGTACACCGGGTGCAGGATGCCACCAGCGCCGAGCCGCAACGGGATTGGGATATGGCTACGCTGGCTGCCATTGGCCACGTCACCGAGCGTCACTTGCTGCGGCTCTTTATCGACCATGCCGGCGTGTCTCCACTGCGTTATCTGCAGTCCATTCGGCTCGAACGTGCGCGCCAGTCTCTCGAGCGCGGCGCGAGCGTCACGCAGGCCGCCGAGGTCGCGGGCTTCCGGTCGGGATTGCAACTGCGCCGTGCCTGGAGTCGCCAGTGGGGCGGCTCACCGCGCGACGCGTCGCGCGGGCCGCAGGCAGCGAGCGCGCAGACGGAATCGGCTGCCGGAGCGCTTTAGCTGCGTGACCCGAAGTAAAATAGCCGACACTGGCCCAGGCCTCGGTAACTCCACTGCCTGCGAGCGAAGTGATCGGAAATGGATACGCCAGCCCCCGCCAGCGAGCGAGTATCGGATCCTTCGGTCAACTGGCCCAGCCCCGCGCGCGGGTGGATGGTGGCAGGGCTGCTGGCGCTCGCCTCCATCGTTTCCCAGTTCGACCGCACGGTCATCAACCTCATGGTCGGGCCGATCAAAGCGGCGTTCGTGCTGGACGACACTCATTTCGGCATGCTGCAGGGCGTGGCCGTTATTCGATGGCTATCGTCGTCGGCCTCGCCGGGCCCGTGATGTTCGCCTTGTTGCTTGCGGCTCGCCGCCCGTACCGCGCGCTGCGCGTCGCGCAGTAGCTGCCCAATGAAATTAGCGATCTCGGTGCTCGCTGCTACCTTCGGAGTCGCGGCGATCGCGGCTGCGGCTTACTGAGCATGGCACGGTGCAGCCTTTGATCACCCGCCCCGGCAATACGCTCATCAACTATGCCTGCGGAGCACTGCAAGTGGGCGACACGCTCTACATCACCGCGCGAGGCGATCGCCGGCTCGCATATTTACCGGTTGCCAAGCTACCGTCGCTGCGCTAGAACCGGTAGCCGTCGACGGGGGAGTATGACGATGATATTCGAGACAGTGTCCAGCGGTGGGTGCAGGTCCTATCTCATCGGCTGCGAGGAGACCTGCGCGGCAGCGCTGATCGACCCCGAGCTCAGTCAGGTGGACCGCTACGTCGCGCTGACCGCGCGGGATGGCCTGCGCATTCGGTATCTCATCGATACACATACCCACGCGGACCATTTTTCGGCCACCCAGCAGCTGGCGCGCCAGCTCAACGTGCCGGTGGTGATGCACGGGGCGAGCCCGGCACCCTTTGTCGATCTGCGGCTTCAGAGCGGTGAGCTCTTGGTCGTCGGTCGCCTGCGGCTGCAGGCGCTCCACACGCCCGGCCATACGCGCGATTCCATGTGCCTCAGTGTCGAGGATCGCGTGTTCACCGGGGACACGCTGCTCATCGGTGGAACCGGTCGCACCGACCTGCCCAGTGGTGACGCCGCGGCACTCTATGACAGCTTGTTCGAGGGTGTGCTGCGATTCGATCCGGCGCTGAAAGTGTTTCCCGCCCACGAATACAAGGGGCGCACTCACACGACCATCGGCCAGGAGCTGGCCGAGAACCCGCGGCTTCAGAAGCGCAACCGTGATGAGTTCATCGAGATGATGCAAAAGCTCAATCTCACGATGCCGACGCACGTGACCGAAGCGCTTCGCACGAACATGAGTGGCGGCAAAACCGTGGCCCAGATGCTGGCCGAAGCGTCGGCGATCGTGCCGTTCATGTCGCTCGCTGAATTGAAGACGTGCCTCGAATCCGCAAGGAACCCGCTCATCGTGCTCGACGTGCGCGAGCGCGACGCATTCGAAGCGGGTCACATTCCTGGGGCGCGTCTACTTCCGCGCGGCCAACTCGAGTTGCGCGTCAACGAGGAGCTGACCGATCCTACGCGCAGGATTCTCGTGTACTGCGAGTTCGGCCGCATCTCGACCCTGGCAACCGCCACGCTACGCCAGATGGGATTCCGTGGCGCCGTTGCGCTGGACGGCGGGATGAAAGCGTGGCGCGAAGCCAGTCACGCGGTGACGGTCGGCAAGGAGCCGTAACGGCCCCGCGTGTCGGGGCCGCTGTCGTTCGTTCAGCGTTTCGGCGCTTCAGGTGGCGGGTTCAGCCGCTTCAGCGCATCGCCGAGCTGCCGGAGTTCTTCACCATAGCGGGCCCAGTCACCGGCACGCTGCGCTTCGAGCGCGCGCTGATAGTGACTCTGCGCCTCGGAGGCCGCACCGGCGCCCGGCGCCGTGGCGGAACCGGATTGCTCCACGGAACGCTGCTGGGACGGTTCCTGGTTACTGGTTGCGCGAACCGAACCGCCGCTCGTGGGGAACAGTCTCTCTAGCGCTTTATCCAGCGTCTCTTCCATGACGATATGGTTCTGGTACGCGACGACTACGCGCTTCAGCTCGGGAATGCGCCCGCCAGCGGCACGCAAATACAACGGACGAATATAAAGCAGGGATTCCTCGATCGGAATCACGAGCAGGTTGCCCTGTATGACCTCCGAGCCCTGCTGGTTCCAGAGAGTGATCTGAGGCGCGATCACCTGGTCCTGGCTGATGCGCGCCGCCACCTGGCGCGGGCCGAAAATCACGGTCTGCTTCGGGAACTGGAAGACCATCAGTTGCCCGTAGTGGTCGCCGTCGCTGCGCGCGACCATCCACGCGGCCAGGTTGTCTTTCTGGCGCGGCGTGTAAGGAAGCATCTGGATGTATTCGGCGTCCTTCTCGCCCGGCAGTTTCATGATGGTGTAGTACGGAACCATCGGGCGCACTTCACCGCGGCCCTGCTCGAGCGACGGCACGTCCCACTGGTCTTCGCGGTTATAAAAGGTCGAAGGGTTCGTCATGTGGAACGTGGCGAACATCGCGGCCTGCAGAGAAAAGATTCCCTGCGGATAGCGCAGGCGCGTGCGCAGATCCTTGGGCATTGCCGACAGCGGCTCGAACAGGTCGGGGAATACGCGCGCAAGGGTCGCCGCGATGGGATCTTTCGTATCGATGAGATGGAAGCGCGTCGTGCCATCGTAGGCGTCGATCGTTACCTTCACCGAATTGCGGATGTAGTTGATGCCACCGGCGCTCGGCGTGGAATACGGATAGAGCCGACTGATGGTGTAAGCATCCTGTATCCACACCAGGCGGCCGTTGGAAATGGACAGGTACGGGTCCGGGTCGTAAGTGAGGAACGGCGCGATGCGAGCGACGCGCTCGGCAATGCGCCGATACAGCAGCACGCGGCTGTCGGCGTTGAGGTTGGGCGAGAAGAACGTGTCGGGCGAGCCGAAGCGAATGGCCAGCAGCAGCCGCCGAGACACACCGCCCACGTTCACGCCGCCCTTGCCGGCGTACGTGCCGAACACGTTCGCGTCACCGCGCGGGTAATCGAACTCCTGCGTCGCCGTCTTCACGAAGACGTGATCGTTCGAGCGTTCGCCGAAATAGATCGCAGGCTGGGTGACTTTGAGATCCACCGTGGATTTCAGCGGCAGATCTTTGATGAACAGCACCGGCAGGCCTTCCGGCGTGACCTCGTTCACCGGGCCCAGCGTGAGGCCGTAGCCGTGCGTAAACGTCAGGCGCTGGTTGATCCACGTGGCGCTGGGGAGCGATTCGGAATTCAGCTCGCGTGCGGACAGCATGATCTGGCGGTATTTGCCGTCGATCAGGTAGCGGTCGTTGTCGACCGAGTTGAAATCGTAGTAAGTGCGGATTTCCTGGATCTGACCGAACGTGTCCAGCAGCGGCTGGTCGTTCCACAGGGGCACGTTGTCGAGCGTGGCGGCGTTGCGCGCGATGTCCGCGGGCGTCAGCGTCGCATCGCCGGAAATGCCGCGTTCTTCCACCTGGTCCAACGCGAATGCCGAGCGTGTGGCGGCAATCGAATGCGCGATGAACGGCATCTCGCGCACCTGCTCGTTCGGCGACACGTACAGCCGCTGCAAAGCGAACGCGTAAATGTTGCCGGCAAACGAAACACCGAGATAGAGAGCCACGGCCGCAGTGAACGGCCAACGGCGCTCCACGGTGGCCTGATAAGCGATGAGCGCGGCACCGATGACAGATGCGCCGACCAGCAGCCATTGAACGGGGATGGTGGCATACACGTCGACAAACGATGCGCCGTGGATGATGCCGGATTGCGTGGTCAGGGAAGCCGGAATACCGAGCCAGGCCCTGAACCCGAGAATGAGCAGGAAGATGACGCCGAGTATGCACAGATGGCGGCGTGCCCGGTCGCTGACGATGAGTCCGCGCCGCGGGTCGTAATCGATGCTCTGGCTGGCGAAGTGCACCAGTCCCACCGCGAGGCCTGCAAGCAGGACGGTGATGAAGGCGAGGGTGTGAAGGAAGTGAAGAAGCGGAAGCTGGAAGAGGTAAAACGACATGTCGTGGCCGAGGATCGGGTCGACTTTGCCGAAGGGCACCGCGTTGCGGGCCATCAGCCAGGTGTCCCAGCGGCCCGACGCGAACAGGGCTACGAAGAAGGCGACCACTCCTGCGCCCAGGTAGAACAGGGGGCGCAGGCTGCGCATGTCGAAGGCAACCGTTCGCGCTCCTTGCGGCCCGAACACCGTGAACTCGCGCTGCCGCAGTCCACCCTGCGCGAGGCGAATGTTCAGGAACAGCACTCCGAACACCAGCAGGAACGTTGCCCCGCCCAGCAGCAGCCGCGTATTGAGCGTGCGCATGAATACCTGCTCGTGCCCCACTTCCTGGAACCACAGCCAGTCCGTGTACAGCGTGGCGTACGACGGCAGCAGGAAAAACAGGAGAACGAAGAGACTGAGCACGCCTAGGGCGAGATATTTTCGGGTGGGCACTTCTATCGCTCCAGCACGTGGGGCGGCCGCAAGAAGGCGTGGCCGCGCTCGGGAATCCATTGAAGCACATCAGGCCCGGCAGACCTAGCACTCGCCCGGGTCTGGCGGCGTCGTTGCGGACAGGCGCGTCGCCCGCTTTGACCCCGCAATCTTTCCAGCCAATGATTGCGCGCGGACCATTTGCGGAAGGAGGGGGCATCATGCGATCGGACTGGCGGGTACTGGGCATCCTTTTATGCGGGCTCACGGCGCTGCCGATGGTGCTCGTCGCGGCCGGCGGGAGCCAGCAGGTTCCGGCGACGTATACGACGTTCGACATCCCCTTCGACAAGCTACCGGGCGGGCGCATGGACGCCAAGGGAAACCTCGATCCGGCCTCCTCACCCGAAGACGCCCACAAGGGTGCGTTCGTGGCCGCGCGCAAGCTTGGCCTGTTTCGTAACTTCGAGTGGGTGCACTGGATCCCCACCGCACCGTCCCACAAAGATCCGCAGACGGGCCGCTGGAGCGGTGGCGATCTCGATGGGTTTCCAACCGGGTGGGGATCCACCGGCCTCGGCATTGCAGGAGATTGCCTGTACTGGGGCCGAAGCAACTCCACCAACACCACGGGGCCGGGCGCGACCCGCGACGTGAAGATCTTCAGGATTCAGCCGGACCCTGAGAAGAATCCGCCGGTCGAGGTGGGCAGCATGCCGCAACTCATCACCGATGGCGGCAAGACCGCCGTGCGGGACCGCGAGCTGCGCCCCTATAACTACAAATCCTCAGATGGCACGGAGCGCATGCTCATGGTGCGAAGTGCCGCCACGGGCACCGGCGGCGACGTCATCACCTACACGCTCGATCCCAAAACGTGCCTGCCTGTGGATCAAGGCGCTACCGCGAAGGGAGTGCTCGCGCACGAGTTCTATCTTTGGCACGACCCGGTCAATCCCAACCGGTTGCTCGTGCTGTCCCAGACCTATGGGTCGCAGGACGAAGACCTCATCATCACGGCGATCACAGACGAGCGGACCGGGGCCGTTCTGAAGGAGCCGGTGTTCCTCGCGTCTTTCACACTCGAAAACGTCGGCGGCCCCGTGCGAAACGAGCGCCCGGATGAGACGGGCCTCTATACTTCGGGTCGATTCGCCGACTATCACCAGCTCACGGATCAATGGGGGCGGCCGGGCGCATCGCAGCCTTCGCAGGTGAACAGCCTGCACTCCGGAACGATGTCCGACGATGGCGAGCGCTTCTATGTCGCCGGCACGACGGCGGGCATGTACATCCTCAACACTGAGAAAATCGCGCAGACCACGAGTGCGCAGCTCGCATCGGGAAATGCTTGTCACCAGCGATCGAGCAACGTCTGGGTCGATGGCAAGGTCGGCAGCCTCGTCGACGTGAAGAAGCTTCCTTCGGTCGCCGAGGACTGCGTGCATCCGGTGCTCAACTCGGATCCCGGTGTGATTGCGCTCCTGCGCTCGAACCGTTCCGACACCGACAAGCTGGTGCGGTACACCCGGCTCGAAACGCGCTCGCGTTTCAGCTTCACGCCGCCGCTCGTCGCCATGGTCGGCGTTCACAGTGCCGTGCCCGTTCCGAATCGGCCGTCGCACACCAACGGCAACACGAAGAAGCGGCCGGCCTGGGTCGTAATCACGGAGGAGTGGCCTTTCGGGCCGTGCCCCGAGCGCGGTCTGCGCATGATCAACATCGAGTCGGAGATCACGCCGATGATGGTCGGCGCCCTGGCCCAGTCCGACAGCCTCGTCGAGAACTGCATCGCGCAGCCCAAGCCGCCCGGCGCGCTGATCCGGCCGATGATGCACGCTCACAATCCTACGGTGCTCGAGAACCTCGTGTTCGTCGGCTGGCTCGGGCACGGTGTGCGCGCTATTGATATCTCGAACCCCTTCAATCCGCGCGAAGTGGGGCATGCGCGCCCGGTTCCGTGGGGCGACATCATGACGTACCCCGATATCCACAAGGGGTTGATCTACGTCGGCGATAACCAGACAGGACTCCACGTTCTGAAGTACACGGGACCGCGTGCGGACGAAGTGCCGAAGAACGTCGTGTACTCGTCCAATCGCACGAGCCCGCATTGATGATCGGGCGGGGCGTGCCGCTGCTGCTGATCAGCCTCGCGGCCTCAGGCGCGTGGAGCCAGCAGTCTGAGCAACGCGCGGAGCCTGCGCCCGCTGCCGCGGCGAGTGCGGCAGCACCGCTATTCACCGCGAATCAGTTGATGTTCCTGTCTCACATGATCGTGCATCACGAGCAGGCTCTCGAGATGGCCGGGATGGTTCCCTCCCGCAGCCCGCGGGAGGACTTCATCCGCTACGCCCGCTATCTCGACGGAGCGCAGCGGGTCGAGATAGATCAGATGAAAGGGCTGCTCCGAATGGCCAGTGAGCGAGGCCTGGAAATCCCTCACCATGACATGACGGGCGATCCTCCGATGTCAGGCATGTTGTCGCATGTTCAGATGGCCGCGCTTGCGGCGGCGAAAGGGGCAGAGTTCGAAAAGCTGTGGCTGCAGGGGATGATCTATCACCACGAAGGCGGCCTTGCGATGGCGCGTGAACAACAGGAGCAGCAGTTCGAGCTAGGCCGCCAGACCTACGGCATCGATGTGCTCGTCGACGACATCATCGAAGTGCAGCGCGCGGAAGTCGCGAAGATGAAGAACTGGCTCACGCAGTGGGGGCTGGGGTCGTGAGCTCGCCGGCTAGTCGATAAGGCTCGACGAGGCCGAGACAGGCCGCAGGCGTACCGTTTGGAGCTACCGAGTCAGCTCGGCGCGAAGCTGCGTGGCCACCTCAGTGTTCCCTAAGCGTTCAGCCGCAGTAATCGCGCCATTCAACGCTCCGCGCCGCCGCGGCGCTGTGGCAAGGGCGGCTCGAAACGCTTGCAGCGCTTCGTCGGGGCGTTTCAGATCCAGAAGTAGTTCACCGAGCTGCTCACGCGCCGGGACGACCGGGCCTGGCGTTACCGGCAGTTTCTCGAGTGCGTCTTCCTGATCCGCCGCTGTGCGCAGGCTGAGAATCGCCGCTTCCGGCTCTCCGTGAGCCACGGACCGCCAGGCCTGGGCCTCCTTGAGCAGCACATCTACCTGGGTGGCCCAATAGGTGTTCCCTGCGGACTGCAATTCACGCCGGCAGTCTTCCAGCTTGCCGATATCCGCATCGGATGATTGGGCAGGCTGGCTCCGCGCTCGGCCGAGAGCGTGCGCCCAGTAAACCAATGCGGTGACGTGCGGCGGCGACTGCGGCAAGGGGGCCAATGAAGTGGCACTCTTCCAGTCACGGCGCTCGATTGCGAAGCGCACCGGCATGGCCGTGGCGGCGTAACCTTCCTTGAAGTGGGCTGCTGAGATGTTGGTCAGTGACCGAAGCTCGACGACAACCTGCTCGGCCTCCTTGTAGCGGCCGCGTTGCAGGTAGGCGTAAGTCAGGTAGTCCATCGCATGCAGTTCTTCCCCAATATCGCCCTGCTCATGTGCCGCTGCGCGCGCTGCCAGATTCGAGGCAACGGAGTCGTCCCATAGTCCCAGGCGGGTAAAGATATGTGACGGCATGTGCAACGCGTGGGGCGCTGAGGGAGCGATCTTGGAATACTCGCGTGCGGCGGCGAGACCCTGAGGCGCCAACTCCGCGCTGTCGGCGGCGTGGATCAGGTAGTGAGCCAGCCCCGGGTGCTGTGGTTGCAGGCGATAGAGAGGTTCGAGAATCGCCGTGGCTCGCTTTTGATTGGAATGTGTCTTGTCGGTTGGCGGCGCCGTGGCAAGGAGGGCAAGCGCGTAGAAGATCTGCGCTTCGGAATCGCCCGCGTTGTCTCGCGCCACGCCGGCCATGGCACTCGCGTACCGCTCGGCGCGAACCGCCGGCGTTGCGTGTTCCGGGTCGCGATAGTAAACAGCCAGGGCGTCAATGAACTGGCGCTCGCGAGGCGTGCCCGCGCGCAGGTCGACGGCCTTGCGAATTTGCTCGGCCCCCTGGCGAAACTCATCCGCTGACGGGATTTCCCATAGCGGGTGGTAATGGGTCATCGCCATTCCCCAGTAGGCGATGGCGCAATGCGGATCGCGGTTTGCGACGTCGTGGAAGGCTTGTTCGGAGGGGGTGTACGCGAATGAATGCAGCAGCGCCACCGCGCGTTCGAATGCCGGTTTGACCGCCAAATTGCACGAGTTCGCGAAATTCACCGAGCCCAGCTTTTCCGGCACGGGATGCGAGTGGTGCTCATCGTCTGCCTGCAGGGAGCCTGCAAACGATAGCGCAAGAACCGCGGCGGCAACTCGTTTGATCATGATCATCACCTGTGACGTAGCGTTGCTGCGCCCTGGCGCAGAGTAGCGTCCCCGGATTTCGCGAAAAGGTTACCTGAATCGGAACAGTCGAGCCGATCCCGAGTTTTATCTGTCTTCGCAGTGCTCGTCCTGAGAAGTGCGAGCGACGCGTCCATACGGGAGTACTGAGCCATGAGCATGTTAGACATTCTGGGCCGTGGATCGCGGGGTGGTGGCGGTATATCGCCGATCACGCTTGCGCTGCTTGGGACGCTCGCGTATCGAACTTTGAAGGGTAAGGGCAGGCTTGCCGATATGCTGGGAACGGCACCTTCTTCATCCGCTGGGGCGACGACGCCTTCCGTAGCGCCGGGCGCCACACAGGCTTCGGCCCAAGGCGGCCTGGGGGGTCTGCTCGGCGGCCTCAGCGGAGCCGGACTCGGGGCCGGACTCCGGGACCTGCTGGCCCGCTTCCGTGAAACGGGTCAGGAAGCCAAGGCCCAGAGCTGGGTGTCGACCGGTGCGAACCATGACATCAATCCTTCCGAGCTCGAGCAGGTTCTCGGCAACGAGCGCATTCAGTGGCTCATGGAGCAAACCGGTTTGCCGAAAGAGCAACTCCTGGCCGGATTGAGCAGCGAGCTGCCCAGTGCGGTCGACAAGCTGACACCCGGCGGCCAGGTTCCCAGTGACGAGGAGCTGGCTCAGCAACTCAAACACTGAGATTTGTACGCCCGGGGCGGGTGGGCCGGCCCAGGCCCATCAGCTCCAGGTCAGCAGCAGTGCGATGGCCGCTGCGAACATCACCACGGCCGTGGCGCAACCCACGACATTGATCAGGCGGCCGTTGACCTTGTTGCCCAGCACGGCCTTGTTGTTGGCGATTAGCAGGATGACCACGAGGATCGGCGGCGCGATCAGCCCGTTGATGACGGCGGTCCAGAGCAGCGCCGTCATAGGATTCACACCCACGAAATTGATCAGCATGCCGAGGAGGGTGGAGAGGGCAATCACAGCATAAAACAGCCTCGCGCGGCGTGGTTTCTGGTCGAGCCCGTGTTTCCAGTTCAGGGCCTCTGCTACCGCGTAAGCCGCGGAGGCGGTGAGGATAGGGACGCACAGGAACCCCGTGCCGATGAGGGCTACCGCGAGCAGCACGTACGCGGCGTCACCGGCCAGGGGCCTCAGGGCTTGCGCGGCGTCGGCGGCGGATTGGAGTTCCACCTTGCCGGATTCGAACAATGCCGCCGCCGTGGCGAGCATGATGAAATACATCACGACATTCGAAAACAGCATGCCGCTTGCGACATCCCAGTTCGCATACTTCAATTCGGTGCGTGTCGCGCCTCTGCGTTTCGCGAGCGTGCGGCGGCCCATCGCGATTTCTTCCTCCACTTCCTGGTCCGCCTGCCAGAAGAACAGATAGGGCGTGATCGTGGTCCCCAGAATCGCTACGAGTATGGTGAGCGGCTCGCGGCTGAAACTGACGTGTGGAACGAGCGTGCCGTGCAGGACTTCGCTCCAGCGCGGGTGCGCGAAAAAAGCGGCCAGGATGTAGCCGAGCAGCGCGAACGCGAGCCACTTGAACGTGTTGGCAATCAGCCGATAGGAGCCCCAGATCTGCAGTGCCAGGATGACGAGCGTGATCGGCACGATCAGCGCCAGCGGGGGAATCGGTAAGAGCAGGTTGATCGCGGCCGCGATGGCGCCGATGTCCACCCCGGCGTTGATCGTGTTCGCGGCGACGAGCCCGGCAATCACCGGATACAGCAGCCACCTCGGGTAATGCTTGCGCAGGACGCCCGCGAGGCCGGTGCCGCTCACCATGCCGATCTTGGCGCACATGAATTGCACGGCCCACATCATCGGAAAGGTGAAGAGGGCGGTCCAGAGCGTGGCGAACCCGAGCGCCGCACCCGCCTGCGCATAGGTGCCGATGCCGGACGGGTCGTCGTCCGAGGCGCCGCTGATGACGCCCGGCCCCAGCGCCTTGAAAAAGCGCTTGACCGGATTCTTCTCTTTCGCGAGCACCGACTCCAGCGACTCTGACGCCGGAAGGAGAGGCGGGATCTGCCGATCGGCCGATGCGTCGTGTTTCTTCAGGGAGCCACTCGTTCGTTGTCTGGGTCAGTTCGCGGTCTGCCGTGCGCGACAGTCTATTCGCGTTCCGATTCGTCCGCTCAGGTGGGCTTCAGGTAGCGCTGCTTACAGTGGCCCTACGGTAGATGGCGGATGCCTCTCCAACCCAGGAGCCACGATCATGTACTTCCGAATGCCCCTCATCGCCTTGGCCTGCGGCATGCTCACCCTTGCAGGCTGTGGCGGGGGCGACGCCGCCGACAGCCGACAGTCCTTCACCACCAAGATTCTCAGCGACTCGAGGTTTGACGGCGATATCGAACAGATTTCGCCGGGCACGTTCACCGTCACTCAAGGCATGTCGTCTACGGTGCAGAGTGTGTTCGCCGGAATCGACTCGATCGGCGGCACGGAATTCAGGGCGTTCCTGGATTTTCCATTGACGGGCGCAGGCGGTGTGCCCGGAAACGCGCTCATCGACTCGGCGTTCCTGGAAATCTATATTGCCGACCTCGAGCCTGCGCGGAGCAGTCTTCCGATTCGCGTCGACCTCGTGGCGTTCCAACCCCCGACACTGATCGACACTGATTACAGCCGCACGCTGCAGCCGGCGCTGGCCTCAGTAGTCGTCACACCCGACATCTCGAGCGCAGATGTGGGTACGTTCGTGCCGATCGACGTGACCTCACTGATGATCGAGGCGCAACGCCGCGGACTGGTCGACTTCCAGGTGCGCATCATGGAGGACCTGGGTCCTGCCATTCAGGTGTTGATGGTCATCGACGATTCGACCGGCCCGAATCGCACAGACCGTGCGCCGCTGCTGACGGTAACGTACTTCTGATCAGGCCTCGGCAATGACCGCGATGGAGACTCTCAGGCCCGGGACTCGAACCGGTAACTTCGCGCCCTGCCGCGCGGGCGGGTTCACCGGAAACCACTTGAGCCACTCTTCGTTCATTCCAGCGAAGTCCGCTTCTTCGAGCAGAATTACGGTGGCACTGGCGACCCGCTCGAGCGAAGTGCCTGCGGCTTTGAGGATGGCCGATATGTTCGCCAGGCACTGCCGCGTCTGCTCCTGAATCGTGTCCCCTACAAGCTTCCCGGTGACGGGGTCGTGCGGGCCGGTGCCTGAGACGAACACGAGCCCCGCTGCGCGCACGGCCTGGCTGTAAGTCGGCGGCGGGGCCGGAGCGTCGGGCGTTCGGATGATGTCTCTTGGCATCAAGGTCTCCAGTGCTGGTTGCCACGAGTAACTCAGACGTTGCCGAACGGCCTGAGGGGACATCGCTTCAGCCGGGAGTCAAAGCGCGTCGGCGATGTCCTGCATGACACCGTTGTCCTGGGGCCTGGTCGTCGGGGGGTAGCGCTTCAGCACGCCTCCGTCGCGGCCAATCAGGAACTTCTCGAAGTTCCAGGAAATGTCGCCCTCGATGCCGGTGTCCGGCGAG
>JBDTUL010000066.1:0-16753 GCA_040007735.1 Gammaproteobacteria bacterium
TTTTCGATGCTGCCGCTGCGTCCCGCTATACTTCGCGCCGCATGAATACGGTACGACCGCCGCATCTGTCGGCTGGGGTGGTAGTGGTGCGGCGGGGGGAAGCAGGCTGGCTGTTCCTCATGCTGCGCGCCTACCGGAATTGGGATTTTCCCAAGGGCCTCGTTGAGAGCGGCGAAGACCCGCTGCACGCCGCCCGGCGTGAAGTCACCGAGGAAACCCTGATCTCCCAACTGCACTTCGGTTGGGGCGAAACCTATTTCGAAACCGCACCTTACAGCCGTAACAAGGTGGCGCGGTACTACGTGGCCCTCACCGATTGCGAGGCCGTCACGCTGCCGGTGCGGCCCGAGCTCGGCCGGCCCGAGCACCATGAGTGTCGGTGGGTGCCGTTTGATGAGGCGATGTCTTTGGCTTCGGCTCGTGTGGAACCGGTTTTGAAATGGGCCGCCAAGACGATTGGTATTGCTGAGCCTGCGGCTTAGCGCGTCGTCGGCTTAGCCCGCCGCTCGCCAATAAAAGAAGATTTCTCTCTCAGCCGCCCGGCGACAAGGGCTTCTTTATCTTTAAGCGGCATCAAATCGAAGAGCCCTCAATCGCCGGGCGGCTGAAAGATTCCACCCGTGGCTCAAAAGCCGGCATTTCAGGCGGTATCAATTTATACATCACCGGCGTGACCAGCCGCGCCAGCGCCGTCGACGAAATCAACCCCCCAATGATCACCCACGACATCGGCGAATAAAGCCCGACATTCTGAAGCGCCAGCGGCAACAACCCCCCGATAGCCGTAGCCGATGTCAGCAGAATCGGCAGAAACCGAATCTCTCCCGCCCGCTCGATCGCTTCGTCCAGCGCGACGCCCTGCTCGCGCAGTTGATTGGTGAAATCCACCAGCAAAATCGAATTCTTGATCTCAATACCGATCAATGCGATGAACCCGATGCTCGCCGTGAACGAAATACTGTTGCCGGTCACGAGCAACATCACCAACCCGCCGAACACACCCAGCGGCACCACGGTCAGCACGATCAGCGTCGACTTGAAGTTCCCGAACTCCAGCACCAGCACCGCGAAGATGCCAAAGATCGCGACGATGATGGCCGTGCCGATGCCCCCGAACGCTTCCTCACTCGACTGCGCTTCGCCGCCCAGCGCGTAGTGATACCCGCGCGGCCACGCCATGGCATCGAGCCGCTTCACCACATCGCCGGTTACCCTTGCAGTGTTGTAACCGCGCTGAACCTCAGCGTTGATCGTCGCCGCGCGTTCGCGGTTGAAGCGCTGGATCTGAGTGGGCGCCTTCTCGAATCTCAGTGTCGCGAGCTGAGAAATCGGCAGCGTCGCTCCGGTAAGCGTGGGCACACGCACCTCGCCGAGCGCATCGAGGTCCGCGCGAGCGCCAACAGGTGTGCGCACCATGATGTCGTACTGTTCGCCGCTCGGGTCCTTGAACGTACCCGTGGAAATTCCGGCAACGGATAAACGCACGGCCCTGTCGAATTCCACCGTGGGCACGCCCATCAGGCTGGCTTTCTGCGAATCCACGGCCAGCCGCAGGTTCGTGCGCGCTACTTTCAACGGATTCAACACGTCACGCGTGCCCGGTGTGCCAGCCACAAGCTTCTCGACACGCAGCGCCAGTGCTTCGATGGAACCCAGGTCGGGCCCAATGACGCGCACCTGGATAGGCGCACTGATGGGCGCACCCTGCACGAACTCCTTCACGTAGAGTCGCGCGCCGGGGTATCGGTCGAGTCGGGCGCGGAGCTCATCAAGCAGGCGGGGCGTTCCGCGCGTGCTGTACGACGTGAGCTGCACGAATATCTCGCCGTAATTTGCCGAATCCTTGCGCACGATATGGTTGTAGTAGATCTGGGGATTGCCGTGCCCCACGTTCGCGAACCAGCTCTTTACACCGGGCGTGGCTTTGAGCTGGCTTTCAACGAAGCGTACTGCGGCGTCGGTCTCTGCGAGGCTGGTGCCATCCGGCCCTTCCACGCTGATCAGGAATTGCGGTGTATCGGCTTTCGGAAACAGGCTGCTGCCAACCACAGGCACCAGCGCCGCCGATAGCAGAAGCGATCCGCCGATCGCAGCGATCACAGTCGTCTTCGGGCGCGCCAGGCAATAGTGGAGCGCGGGCCGGTAATAACGGTGAATGACACCCATCACACGTTGCAGCAGTGGGCTGCCGTGCGGGTCCTCTCCTTCCTTCAGCACACGGCTGGCGACGAAGGGAATGATGAACACCGCGATGATGAGCGAGCCGACGATGGAGGCCACAATGGTGACGGGCAGCACGCGAATGAACCGTCCAGCGCCACCCGGCAGCGCCATCAAAGGCAGGAAGGCAAAGATCAGAGTGGCCGTGCAACCCAGGATAGCCACGAAAATCTGGCGCGTGCCGGCGAGCGCCGCGTCGATGCGCGACTTGCCCTCTCGCAAATGTCGCGAGATGTTCTCGACCACCACGATCGAGTCATCGACCAGCAGCCCGAGTGCCACGACGAAGCCGGCAATCGAAATCTGATTCAGCGAGTAGCCCACGAAGTAGAGCACGGTCAGCCCGAACGCGAGCGACAGCGGAATGGCCACCATCACGATGCTGGCCGCGCGCCAGCCGAGCGGCAGCAGCGTGAGAGACACCAGCGCGATGGCGATGCCGAAGTCCTTGAACAGTTTCGACAGCCGCGCGTCGACGTTGTTTGCCTGGTCGAACCCGAGCTCCAGGGTGATGCGCTTCGGCAGCCCGGTCGCGAACTTCGCTACGGCTTCATGCGTACGTCGGCTGACGTCCATGATGTTGAAGCCATCCTTCTGATTGGCGGTGACGATGACGGCGCGCTTGCCGTTGAAGCGAGCGAAGTAGCGCCACGGCTGCGTGTTCCAGCTGACACGCGCCAGATCCCGCACGCGGACGGATCGGCCGTCGACAGAAGCCACTACCGTGTCGCGCACTTCGTCGAGCGTTGTGTAGGCGCCGGAGGTCTTGAGGCTGAAACTGCGCGGCCCGAGGTCGATGGGTCCGGCCGGAATATTGGCGTTCTCACTCTGCAAGGCCGCGATGACCTGTCCCGGTGTGAGGCCCAGCTCCGCCATGCGTTTCAGGTCCACTTCCACGCGCAGCTCGCGATCGGGATAGCCCCAGCTCTCCGCCGTACGAATGCCGCTCACGGCCTTCAGCGTATCCTTCAACTCGCGCGCGCTGTCTTCGAGCTCGCGGTAAGTGGCGTCTTCCGACACCAGCGCAATCTCGACGATGTTGACGAGGCTCGGGTTGCCCTTGCGAATCTCGAGCTGCGAGATGCCTTCCGGCAAAGTGGGCCGAAGCGCGTTCACTTCGCGCGTCACTTCGTCGTATTTCTTGTCGGCGTCGGCATCCGCGTCGAACTCGATGGCGATCATCGCCACACCGTCCGTCACGGTGGTCTCCATCTTCTTTACCCCATCGAGCTCGGCCAGGCGGTCTTCGATGGGCTTTACGACCAGCCGCTCCAGGTCCTTCGGGTCTGCCCCTGGATAAACGGTGGTGATGAAGAACGCCGGCATCTTGAAATGCGGGTCTTCTTCGCGCGGGATGCTCGAGAAGGCAAACCACCCGAGCACCGCGAGGCAGAGAAAAACGATCAGCGTGAAAGGGTAGCGGCGGATCGGAAATTCGAGCAGCGACATGGCGAGGTTCTCCTGATGTCCTGCGTCTCAGCCGGCACCGAGTTCGGTGCTGCCCAGTACACGCGTGGTCTCGCCCACGATCTCGATACGTTCATCGTCCTGCAGATACAACGCACCTTCAGTGACGACGCGTTCGCCGGGCTTCACTCCCTCTGCGAGCGCAACGGATTGGGGCGCGATGAACGCCACCCGCACGCTGCGTCGTTTGACGCGGTCACCGTTTACGATGAATACGCTGGCGTGCTCGCCATCCCCCTCCACAACGGATGCGATCGGTACATACGTCAGTGACCCGGCACGGGATGAGGCGGGCGCAAGACTGAGCTTCGCGACCAGCCCGCTGGCAAGCGCGACGGACACTGAGTTGAAGCGCACCTCGATCGGAAACATCCGGTTTCGCTCGTCGGCGGCACCGGCGATCTCGGTGACCGTGCCGGCCATCACCTGCTGCGGATACGCGTCCATGCGAATTTCGGCCGGATCTCCCAGTTTTAGCTGCACGATCTCGCGATCGGACAACGCCGCTCGCACGATGTAACCGCTTGCCTGTGCGCCAACGATCAACACGGGCTGGCCCGCTGGCACCATCTCGCGCTCTTCTGCCAGTTTGCGCAGAACCACTCCATTACTGGGCGCAGTGATCACGGAGTAACCACGGTTGAACTCCACGCTCTTCAGCTGCGCTTGCGCGAGCGCTGCCTGCGTGCGCAGGTCCTGAAGCTGTTCGAGGCTGATCACCTGGTCCTGATAGAGCCTTTCGCCGCGCTCCTGATCGCGCCGCGCTTTTTCCGCAAGCTGCCGGCCCTGCTCGACTTGTGAATTCGCCTGGGTGAGTTCGATCTCGGCGAGCGTGTCACCCTTTTTCACCAGATCGCCGGCCTGCACGCGGATCGTCCTGATGATGCCGCCCATCATGAACGACAGACGCGTTTCATCCTTCGTGGCGACGATGCCATTCGTCGAGATGGTGGGCGTCGCAGGCCCCGTTGTGGCCGGCTGCACGCGCACGGGAGTGAGGCGCGCCACCGCTTCCTGCGGCTGCTTCGCGCAGGCCACGAGCGTCATCGCCGCAACCAGTGTCAGCATCAAAGGTTTGAGCATGTGAGCAGTCATGAGGTGTCTTCCTGATTACCGTGCCGCGGCTGTTTCGAGCGGCAAGGTGCCGGCCGCGGTTGCATAGTCGAGCTCCGCCTGGCGCGCGAGCAGATCGAAAAGTATGACGTTGAGGTTCAGCTCCGCGCTCGCCAGGCTGCTGCGCGAGTCGATGAACTCCACCTGGTTGATGACGCCTTCGTCGCGTTTGCGGCCAGCGATGTGAAAGCCGGCGCGCGCGGCTTCGGCGCGAGCGCGGGCCGTGGTGAGCGAATCGCTGGTCGTCTCGAGACGGTCGAGCGCCTGCTGCACTTCCAGTTGAATCTGCAAGGCCACTTCGTCGCGTCGAGTGGCGGCCTGACGCGCCGCTGCACGCGCGCTGCGCTCCTCGGCGCGATTTGCGCCGCCGTCGAAGAACTTCCAGTTCAGCAGCAACGAGACGGTGGAGAAATTCCGCCCGCTCCCGAATTCGTATTGCTCGCCCTGGATTCCGGCATCTACGCCCAGTGACAGCGTGGGCTTGAGATCCGCGCGGGCGAGCTGTACCCGCGAGTCCGCAGCCCGTGCAACGCGTGCGAGTTGCTCGATCTCCGGGCGGCCAGCCAGCGCCGCCGTCCGAAGCTCGCCAAGATCATGAACGGTGCGGGCGATCTCACTCTCTATTGTTGCCGGAACCAGTTCCTCTTCGAGTGGGCGGTTACGCAGGAAGTTGACATAGCTGCGCGTCTGGGACTGGCCGTTCCGCGCTTCGCGCAACTCCTGCACCACGGCCAATAATTCAGCGCGTGCGCGCAGCACCTGGTCCTGCGTGACTTTGCCGTTCCGAAACAGCGATTCGTTCACGCGTTGGTTCTCTTCGAGCAGCGCCACGTTGGCCTGCACGATGTCGACGGTCTTCGTCGCTTTGAGCCAATCGAGGTACGCAACGGTGACGTCGCGCTTCAGTCGCCGCGCCACGGCCATGCGACCGAACTCGGATGATTCGAGCAGCGCGCGCTGCGCGCGAACTGCGGCAGGAATGGCCGGCGCATAGAGCGGCTGGCGCAAGGTGACGCGAGTGTCCTGCTCGCGGTCGCGCACGAAGTTGATGGTCTGGTCCTGAGCCATCGGAAACTGCGCGGGCTGGCCCTGCGCCACCAGCATGTCGTTCAGTGTTGAGTAGATGGGGTTCAGCAGGGAGCCCAGCGGCAGCTCGATCTCTCGGCCGCCGTGCGCACGCGTGTATCGGGCCGCGAGGCCCAACTCGGGAAAGAATCTGCCGCGGGCCGCGTCCAGCAAGGCGAGGTTGCGTTCCACTTCGAGAGATTCGGACCGCAGCGAGAGATTCGATTGCAGGCTCTCGCGCACGTACTGATCGATGACTTCACCGAGCGGCTTCGGCGTCGTCGTCTGTGCGAATACGCTGGCCGTGAAGGCGAGCGAACACATCAGGATCAGGGTGGCTGCTTTGCGCCGGAGCGCGGTGCCCGGAGCTGTCATCTGTGCAATCACTGGACACCTGTCCAATTAAGAGCCAAAAAAAACTACGGCTTCATTTCCAGCGACCGCGTTGCCATCAGCAACGCATGGTCGACCAGGTTCTCTGCGGTCAACCCCATGTGAGTGAGGTGAGACGCTTTGGTTGCAGCGATCTGCAGCACGCCGTGCATGAACCCCCACAGCACGTTCGACACGATGTCCGGGTCACCGACATCCGACCGAATGGAGCCATCTGCGATACCCAGCTTGATGACGTTGACCATCAGGACGCGGCAGTCGTTGCTTCTCGACATGGCGGCTGCTTCATTGGTCTCGGCGACCGGCTCAGGCGTCATCGCTTCACACCGGGCCACGACGTCGAAATACACAGGGAATTCGCGTGAGAACGCTATGTAGGCGCGGCCGATCGCGGCCATCTGATCGAGGCCGGACTTCTGTCGCGAGACGGCTTCCGCGAAGCGCTGCGTGAGAACCACTAGCGCGCGTTCGCAGAGGCCGAACAGGAGATCCATTTTGTCTTTGAAGTACACATAGAGCAGCGCACGGGAGAGACGAGCTTTGCGCGCAACCTGGTCCATGGTCATGGAATCCCAGCCCACATCGGCAGCGACAGCCTCGGCGGCATCGAGAATCTCCGCCCGACGGCGTTCTTTCTCTTCGAGGCGGCGTTCGGCGATGTAGTTCATGAGGGCGGCGAGTGTAGTGATGCGATTGACACAGTGTCAATAACTATATTCATGCCCAGTGAACGAGCTTGGGTTGGGTGCGGTGCCGGTGAGGAACTGTAACGCTCGCGTACACTACCGCGCATTCAACGAGTGCCTGGAGCGAAACATGAGCGATCCTTTTACCAAGCCCGAATCCGAGTCGGTCATCGTCACCCTGAATCGCATCCTCGAGCTTGAGCTCGCGGGGTTGGTGCGCTACCTGCACTACAGCTTCATGATCTTCGGCCACAACCGCATTCCGATCGTGGCCTGGCTCGTGGGCCAGGCCGATGAATCGAAGGCACATGCGACGCAGGCGGGCGAGCACATCACGAATCTCGGCGGCCATCCGTCGCTGAAGATCGGCTCGCTGCTCGAGACCCACAAGCACAACGTGGACGAGATTCTGCAGGAAGCGCTGGTGCACGAAGAGGAAGGCCTCGCCGAGTACCGCAAGCTGCTGGATCAGGTGGCCGGCAAGAGCATCATGCTCGAAGAGTACGCACGCGCTCAGATCGCCGCGGAAGAAGAGCATCTCGCCGAGATTCGCAAGATGCTGCGCAGGCCGGGTTCGATCACCTGAGAATGATCTCTTAGCCGCCCGTCGATTGAGGGCTCTTAAGATCCGATCCCAGAGCACTCGATCGACGGGCGGCTGAAGATAGTTTTTCATCTCTAAATGAGACGCAGCCCATCGATGAATCTCACGGCCGCCATCTTTTGCGCGGCCGTGTTATTTGCGAGCGCGAATTTGTCGGCGATCACGGTCGCTGACGACGCGGGCCGCAAACTCACTCTCCCACACGTCCCGCGGAAAATAATCAGCATCGCGCCGGGCGCTACGGAGATGCTGTTCGCTGCCGGCGCCGGCAAACGCGTCATCGCAACCGTTGAGTTCTCAGATGAGCCGCCAGAGGCGCGTAACGTGCCGCGCATCGGCGACAGCAACGCCATCGACATGGAGCGTGTGGTCGCTCTTCGCCCCGATGTCGTGGTCATCTGGGAAGGCGGCAGCAACATCGCGCAGGTCGCGCAGCTCGAAAAGCTTGGCGTGCCTTTGTATCGCCAGAAGGTCGAGAAACTCTCCGATCTGCCCGCTTCACTGCGCCGCCTGGGCGTGCTGGCGGGCACCCAGAGTGTCGCGGAAAAAGCCGCAGCAAACGTGGAATCGCGCCTCACCCAACTCGCTCGCACATACGGCGGTCGTGCGAACATCAGTGTGCTGCTGGAAGTGTGGAATCGGCCTGTCTACACGGTAGGCGGCACGCACATGATGAGCGACGCGCTCCACCTCTGCGGCGCGACGAATGTTTTCGGCGATTTGAAAAGCCAGGGCCCGGCCGTCGACATCGAGGCGATCATCGCCCGCAATCCCGATGTGATCGTTGCCGTGGCGCCGCCGGGCGCCGCGAAGGACTGGCTCGAAGACTGGAAGCGCTTCGCCAGCCTCGAGGCTGTGCGCAACAAAGGGTTGATTCCGTTCGAAGATCAGCGCTTGTCCCGGCTGGGGCCCAGCGCGGTAGGGGCAACCGAAGCTCTTTGCAAAGCCATCGACGAGCGCCGTCGCTAATCCCGAAAATTCTCGAACTGCAGCGGCACGTCGAACTTCGCCTTGCGGAACATCTGAATGGCTTCCTGCAGGTCGTCCCGCGACTTGCCGGTGACGCGCACCTTGTCGCCCTGAACGCTGGCCTGCACCTTCAGCTTCGAATCCTTCACCATCCGCTGCAGCTTCTTGCCGCTTTCCTGGTCGATGCCATGCTTCAGGATGACCTCCTGTTTGGCAGCGGCGAGGTTCTTGGTGGCGTCCTGCGGGTCGACGCAGCTCGCGTCGATGCCGCGCTTCGAGAGGCGCAGCTTCAGGATGTCGAGCATCTGCTTGAGCTGAAATTCCACCTCAGCGCGCATCGTCACGGTGAATTCCATCAACTCGAACGTGGCGCCCGTGTCCTTGAAATCGAAGCGCTGCGCCAGCTCGCGGTTGGCCTGATCCACCGCGTTCGCCACTTCGTGGGCATTCAGCTCGGAAACGACATCGAACGACGGCATGGACGAGTTCCTCAACGACCTATGAGCCGACCTTCTACCGCGAGGTCATCACATCCGCAAGCTGTTGCTTGATCATGTGGCGCGCATCCCAGCTACTCGAATGCGGGGGCTGGAAATCCGTCGGCCCCCTTGCGCCAGGGCGTCCACACCAGCGCGACTTCGCCGACCGCGATATCGGATTTCCGGGGACTGACCTGCACTTTCCTCAGAGCCGCGGCGCCGGCATCGAGTGCGCCTTCGAGGCTTGCGGACTCGGTTTCAAATTGCTTCTGCAGGTCGGTGCGCTGCTGGCGCACGGCTTCCAGGCTTTCGTCCGCGCGGTTGACGTCGCCGCTCTCGTTACCGATGCGCGTGGCTGAGCGTGCCGCCTGCGTGGCGCGGTTGATGTTAGTGGCCGACAAGGCTTTTCGGCCGAGGAATGCCCCCAGGATCGATGCGCCCACTGAGAGAACGGTTTGAAGCTTCTGTTGCGAGAGCTGGGATTTCTCCCGCGCCAGGCGGTCTTGTGCGGCTCGCTCGCGAGTGTCCAGGGATAGGAGTTTGGGAGCGTACTTCTTGCGCAGGTCCGCCACAGCGGCGTCGCGCTTCTCGCGCGCGGACAGGGTGAGGCGGGAGCGGAAGTCGCCTTCTGGTTCGTCGGGTGCCGAGACTGCTTTGATGGCGTCGCAGACGAGCACGTCTGCACGGGCGCTCTCGTAGAGGTTTGATGAGAGGGATTTGCTCCACGCGGGGTATGAAGCGGCCCGCATCGCCGGGCCTGGAAGCGATGCGAATGCGGCGTTCGGTGCGGGGCTCTTTGTCAGGCGCGACTTCAGGTCGGGGGTGATTTTGGCTTCAGACCAGAGGGCTTCGGTTCCGTCGTCGGAGAGCGGGGCCAGGTAGGCGTTCGTGCGCCATTGGTCGAGGGAGAGTTTGGGGTCTATGAAGTGGAGTTTGGCGAGGCCCAGGATCATTGGTTTGTATTCAATGTCGGCTGCGGTGCCTGTGGCGGGGAGGAAGTATTCCGGGACGCCTGCTGGCAATGATGGCCGCGAACTTGCGATAGTGTTTGAGGTATCTGCGCGTTCCGCGCCGACTGATGCTGTGGATCCATCAACTGCGTTGCTGCGCGGGGAGGGCGATTGCGAGTTGCGTGTCCCAACACCAGCACCAGCGCCAGCGCCAGCGCCGAGATCAGCACCAGCACCGGCACCACTCGCTGCCGAACTTGTACGTGCGCCGCTAGCCGTGCGCGCCGCCGCCTTTTTCTCAGCCATGAGCCGCGAAATTTCGGGGCCTGTCAGCGGGCCGCGCAGGTATGACAAGGCCCAGCGGCTCTGGAACAGAACCGGCGCATCGTCATGCACGTTGCGCATCAGGAATACGCGCTGCGTGAGGCCCGACATCATCTTGTCGAGCGTTGCGCGGTCGTAGTTGCCATCGCCGGCCAACGCGCCTTCGAGGCCATCGATCACGCGCATCTTGTCCCGCTCGGTTTGCAGGCGACCGATCAGCCACGTGCCGGCATTCGACAGGCCTTTGTAATCCAGATCCACCGGATTCTGCGTAGCGAGCACGCAGCCCAGCCCGAATGCGCGCCCCTGCTTGAGCAGCGTGAGCATCGGCGGCTTCGACGGCGGATTCGCGGTCGGCGGGAAATACCCGAAAATCTCGTCCATGTAGAAGAGCGCGCGCAGGCTCGACGTGCCCGACTGCGATCGCATCCACGAGATCAGCTCGTTCAGCACGAGCGTCACGATGAACATGCGCTCGGCATCATCCAGATGCGCAATCGAAATAATAGAGATGCGCGGCTTGCCTTCCGGTGTGAACAGCAAGCGCTGCGCATCGAGCGGCTCGCCTTCCATCCACGCTGCAAACCCCGGTGAGGCGAGCAGGTTATTGATGGCCATCGCGAGTTCCAGCCGATCCTTGACTGGAAAAAACGTGTCGAGCTCGAACGCACCCACCTTGTCGAACGGCGGCTTCTGAACCGCGGCGATGAGCCCCGCCATGTCCACACTGCCGCCATCGCGCCAGGTTCGTTCCAGAATGTTCGACAGAAGAATGTGCTCGCGGCTCTTCAGCGGGTCTGCATCTCGCCCCAGCAGCGCGAGCAACCCTGAGACCAGCGTGCCGACTCTATCTCGCAGCGCTGTCGAATCCGCCATGACTTCGGCGGAGGGCGCAGCGAAAGATCTCAACACCGAAAGCGCCAGACCGGTGTTTGCGCCAGGCGTGTAGATAGCCAAATCCACCGAGTCGCGGAATCGCTTGATGCGTTCCGGCGGTTCGCCCCACTGCTCGAGCCCTTTCTTCCAGCTCGCTGCTGTCTGGGCTGCGTAGTCCTGAACGCTGACGCCTTTGCGCGCCGCTTCACCCGAATCCACCCAAGGCTCGAAATCCCCCGGCGCCAGATTCGGAAACGTCAGTAACAGATTGGAGAGGTCGCCCTTAGGATCGATGCAGATAGCAGGGATGCCATCGATGGCGGCTTCTTCCAGCAGGGCGAGACACAGGCCTGTCTTGCCGCTGCCTGTCATGCCCACGCAGACCGCGTGCGTGGTGAGATCCTTTGAGTCGTAAAGGATCAGGTCATCGGTCAATGCCTTTTGCGCGGGGTCGAATGCGCGCCCGAGGTAGAACACGCCGAGCTTTTCATAGTCTTGCATGGCATTGACCTCGAATTAGAGGCACCCAGTGTAAGCGGGCTGCTGGCGTTGCCCTAACCCCGCTTACTTCTTCAGCTCGCCTTCGAGCTTTTTCTTGTGCTGGCGCGACAGCTGGGCGAAGCGGGGCGCGATGCCCGCGTCCTCATATACCGGGTCGCCTTGCTCATCCGACGAAATCACTTTCTTCCCCTGCACATAGGGCATGGCCGTCGCCACTTCCTGCAGGGCTGCGGTCAGCAGCTCGGTAATGAGCTGTTCCGGCGTGCGCCCCGGGAACATCTCCGCCAGCGCGTGCAGCCGGGCGGCATCGTCCACCGGCAGCCGGACCGCATATTCGGACGCCGTGCGTACGCCCGCGGCCTCATGTCGCCAGGCTTCCAGCAGCTCTTTGAATCTCACTTGTCGCTCTCCGCAAATGACCGTTCGAAGGGCGGCTATTCTAGTCCGATCAATCGCCTTTGCCTTGACGGCCCGAAGGCTCGGCGGCGATACTCGCCGGCATGTCGCGACAGTCTCATAACGTGGTCAAGCTCTGGTGGTGGCGCCACTCCTGACGGAGAGGGCAACCGGGCCGATTTTCGCGACGTAAAGATTCAAGGCTCCGCAAAACCCATCTCCGGATTACACCGGAGGTGGGTTTTTTATTGTCTGCGTGTTTTACGGGAGGACCACGGCGTGAAGCCGCATTTCGACATTTCGGGCGATCTCGATACGCCGGTCTCGGCGTTCATGAAGCTGGCCCCCTTCCAGCCGCGCTTTCTGCTCGAGAGCGTGGAGGGCGGCGAGCGTCTCGCACGCTATTCGTTCATCGGCTTCGGGGATTGCCTGGAAGTAAAGCTGGACCGTGATGGCTTCATGCTGGGCAAGGAACGCCGGCCCGTGCCCCAGACGAGTGCGGAGCTGTTCGGTGCGCTCCGCGACGCGCTGGCGCGCTCGCCGCACCCCACGCCGGATATCGACGGCGTGCCCCTGGCGGGCGGACTTGTCGGCTATGCGTCCTACGATGTGGTGCGCTTCTTCGAGCGCCTGCCGGCGCGTTCAGCCCTGGACAGCGGCTTTCCGGTCCTGCACTACGCCGCACCCAAGTCATTGTTAGTGTTCGACCACCTCACCCGGGGCATCGCGCTTCTGCATGACGGGTCGGAAGGGGAGCGCCAGTCCCTGCGAAAGGAGGTGATCCGCGCCCTGCGCGGTGGATTCCCGAACGCACGCCGGGCCGGCACCTACTCTCGCCCCGTGCCCGCGTTCAGCCGCGACGACCATATGGCCGGCGTCAGACGCGTGCAGGAATACATCGCCGCCGGGGATGTGTATCAGCTCGTCCTCTCCGTAAAATTCGGTGGCCGGCACGACCTGCATCCTTTTGAGGTCTACCGGGCGTTACGCTTCATCAACCCGTCTCCTTATATGTATTACTGCGCGCTGGGCGACGTCACGGTCGTCGGCTCTTCGCCCGAAGCACTCGTGAAGCTCAACCAGGGTCATGCACAGCTGCGGCCCATTGCCGGCACCCGGCCGCGATCCGAAGACAGCCTCGAAGACATTCAACGCGAGGCGGACCTGAAAGCGGACCCGAAAGAAAACGCCGAGCACGTGATGCTCGTCGATCTCGCGCGTAACGATCTGGGTCGTGTGGCGCAAGCAGGCAGCGTGAGCGTGGGTCCCTATCGAACCATCGAACGTTACAGCCACGTCATGCATATGGTGAGTGGTGTGCACGGCAAGCTCGCGCCGGGCAAAGACGCGTTCGATCTGTTCGGCGCCACGTTTCCGGCGGGCACGCTCGTCGGCGCGCCGAAAGTGCGGGCCATGCAGATCATCGATGAACTGGAGCCCACCAGCCGTGGGCTCTATGGCGGAACGGTCGGTTACTTCGGCAAGCGTGGCGACATGGATCAGGCCATCACCATTCGCACGCTGGTGTTCCGCGGCGATGAATACAGTTACCAGGCCGGTGGCGGCATCGTCGCCGACAGCGTGCCGGAAGCCGAACACGAAGAGGTGCTTGCGAAGAGCGCTTCCGCTGTGCGCGCGCTTCAGCTCGCGGAGGAAGGGATGTGAAACCGAAGCTTCTGCTCATCGATAACTACGACTCGTTTACCTACAACCTGGTGCAGGCGTTTCTCGTGCTCGGCGCGGATGTGCGTGTGTTCCGGAACGATGCCATCGACATCGCGACCGCGCAGGCACTGGCGCCTTCACACCTGTGCATCTCGCCCGGGCCGGGCACGCCCTACGACGCCGGCGTCTCAATGGACATGATCCGCGCCTTTGCCGGGCGCATTCCGGTGCTGGGTGTTTGCCTCGGGCACCAGTCGATCGTGGAAGTGTTCGGCGGCAAAGTGGTGCGCGCGGGCCGGCTCATGCACGGCAAGACCTCGCTCGTGAATCATGACGGGCGCAATCTGTTCGCCGGCTTGCCGCAGCCTTGCGAAGTGGGCCGCTATCACTCACTCATCGCCGAGCCCGCATCGCTCCCCGCGACGCTCGAAGTGTGTGCGCGAACACCGGAAAACGAAATCATGGGAGTGCGGCACACAGAGCTCGTGGTGGAAGGCGTGCAGTTCCATCCCGAAAGCGTACTGACGCCGGATGGACCCAAGCTAATGGAAAATTTCCTTCGCTTCACCGCTGGAGAGCGGCGTGCGGAGCGAGCAGCGGGGGCCGCTCATGCCACTTCTGCGTGACGTTCTCGAAAAACTGCTCGAGCGTCGCGATCTCGCTGAGGCCGAAGCGCAGGATCTGCTCGTGCAGCTCACGAATACCGACACGCCGCCCGCGATGTCGGGAGCCATCCTTGCAGCCTTGCGAAGCAAAGGTGTGGTCGCGGATGAGCTGCGTGGATTCGCGCGCACGATGCGCGCGTTGTCTCGACGGCCTGATTTGCCCGCTGGCTTTCGCGCCATTGATATTGTCGGCACCGGCGGAGATTCGTCCGGCAGCGTAAACATTTCCACCGGCACGGCCATTCTCGTCGCCGCGTGCGGGTTGCCGGTGGTGAAGCACGGCAACCGTTCCGTATCCAGTCGCGCGGGCGCCGCGGATGTGCTCGAAGTGCTCGGTCTCAAAATTCCGATGGATGAGCGCGTGGCCGGCGCGTGTTACTCCGCCACCAATTTCACGTTTCTGTTCGCGCCGTACTATCACCCTGCGATGACAGCGGTGGCGCCGGTGCGTGCCGCGATGGGTGTGCGCACAATCTTCAATATTCTAGGCCCGCTTGCGAACCCGGCGCAGCCGCCGTTGCACGTCATCGGCGCGTTCAGTCGCGACGTGGCGCAACTGATGGCTCACACGCTGGCCGGTCTCGAGATCGAGCGTACGTTCGTCGTGCACGGCGCGGACGGTTGGGATGAGCCCACGCCCGTGGGTCCGTTCACGCTGTTCGATGTGCACCCCGGGCGCGTAGACGTGGAAGTGCGCAATCCTGCGGACTATGGGTTTCGAACCTGCACTGCCCAGGATCTGGCCGGCGGCGATGCCCGGCACAACGCGCGCGCGCTTCAGGCTGTGCTCACCGGTGAAGATCGAGGAGCGCATCGGGACTGCCTGCTGTTGGGCGCGGCGCTTGCGCTCGAAGTGGCGGGAATGGCGAGGCACCCGCGTGAAGGCGCGGAGCGTGCCGCGCAGGCCATCGACAGCGGCGCGGCGGCCCGGTTGCTCGAGTCGCTGGCCACCTTCGGTGCCACTGAAGGAGTTACCGCGTGAGCGAAGATTTTCTCGAGCGGATGGCCGAGAGCAGCCGCGAGCGCGTGCTAGCCGCTATGTCTGAACGATCGCATGCCGAAGTTCTGGCGCGCGCGAACGCTACGCCTGTGCCGCCGCCGTTGCTTGCGCACTCCGGCGGGTTTGATCTCATCGCGGAAGTGAAGCTGCGGTCGCCGGCGGCGGGGCTTCTCAAATCTTCCAGTGAAGAGAACGTGGGCTCGCGTGTCACCGGCTACGCCACGGCGGGGGCGGCGGCTATCTCCGTGCTCACGGAGCCGAGTCGGTTCGATGGATCGATGGCGCATCTGGAATCGGCGGCGAGCGCGCTGGCGGCCCATCGCGTGCCGGCCATGCGCAAGGATTTTCTGGTTGATCCCTATCAGGTGAGCGAAGCACGTGCCGCTGGCGCTGGTGGCGTGCTGGTTATCCTGCGCATGCTGCCGCGTGCGGCGCTCGAAGCGCTCATCGAGCAGGCGCTGCAGTTGAAGCTGTTTGCGTTACTCGAAGCGTTCGATGAGCGGGACATTGAACTGGCGCACTCGCTGGCCGAACAGTACGGAAGCTCTCCGAGCCGCCCGGCGATTGAGGGCTCCGTAAGTCTGCTCGTCGGCGTCAACTGCCGCGACCTCGTCACACTGAAAGTCGTTCCCGGCAGACTCGAAGCGCTCGCGCACCTACTCCCAACCAACGTCCCTAGAGTCGCCGAAAGCGGCGTAGGCTCAGCAGACGACGCTCGCCGAGTTGCGGAGGCAGGCTACGAATTCGCACTGGTCGGCAGTGCATTGATGACTGCCCCCGACCCTCACGCCCTCGTAACCAACATGCTCAAGGCGGGCCGCTCGGCGCACGCCGAGCGAGGTGCGTGAACATCATGTGGATCAAGGTATGCGGCATGACAACTCCTGAGGCCGTCGCAGCGGCCCTCGAAGCCGGCGCCAACGCTATCGGGTTCGTGTTCGCCGAATCGAAGCGCCGCGTAACGGTCGAGCAGGCCGTGCAGCTTGCGGCGCCGGCTCGGGGGCGCGTGAAGTGCGTGGCCGTCACACGTCACCCCGGCCAACGCGAGGTCGAGGAAATCCTCACCGTGTTCAAACCCGACACGCTGCAAACAGACTTCGAAGACTTCCGCACGCTCAAGCTGCCCACCGGCCTCGAGGTGCTCTCAGTGTTGCGAGCGGGCACCGGTGAGCCGCAACCCTTGCCCGCCCGGTTCCTGTTCGAAGGCCCCGTGAGTGGCAGTGGCGTGACCTCAGATTGGGCCGCGGCCCGAAACCTGTCGCACCGCGCGGAGTTGATCCTGGCGGGCGGCCTTTCGCCCGCGAATGTCGCCGCTGCCATTTCAGAGGTCCGCCCGTTCGGCGTCGACGTGTCGAGCGGCGTCGAGTCCGCCCCGGGCCT
>JBDTUL010000067.1:0-16706 GCA_040007735.1 Gammaproteobacteria bacterium
CAATCTCAACGCTTCGATTCACCTGCGCGCGCTGCTGACAGATGTGTTTCTCACCGAGCAGGCGCTGAAGTAGCGGGCCACATGCGCGTTCGCTGTGGACGCGCCACTGCTGACTATTCCTCGGCGGCCTCGACGCTCGCGATAACTTCCGCCCTTACATCTGTGATCTCGCGTGCGCGCGAGGGCTTGGCGCCCTCGCAGCGTTCCGAGCGCGGGCAGCGATTGCTTCGCGGACAAATGATGCGCGCCGGCAGCTGAAGCGCATCCTTTACCCACGCAATGTTCAACACATTGGCGACCATGGCGATGGACGCGGCGAATTGCTTGGGGATGCGTGCCTCGCCCTTGTGGCGCAGGCATTCGTTCGCGATGCCCTCGACGAGCTCGGATGTATCGATGCCGTTCGACTGGAGCGCCGGCGCCAGGTCCACGCCTACGGACAGCACGTGAAGGTTGCCCGCCATGTCCTTCGTGCGCTGGGAGTGACAGCAATACAGCAGTGACCGATCCCCATCGCGCAGCACGGAGATCTGGGAGCCGCTCTGGCTGCGGTGGTCGTCGATCATGCGGAAGACGGCCCAGTGAGGGCAGGGGTCTGTCACTTGCGCAAGATTTCCCCAGGGCAGGGGGATTCCATTGCCGCGATAGACGGCACGCAGGTAACCCGGCGGATACGCGTCGAAGAAATGCCAATGGGGGTACGGGGACACCTTCGTCATTCGCCGCATCACCACGGCGGGTGTCAGCTCGAGCTTCATGCCGGAATCGATGCGGTATTGCTCTCGGGTGAGAAACCGCCGGAAGGGGATCTTCGGGCACAGCAGCGAGCCTGCGAAGAAGCTGCACTCGAAGTCACGCCAGGCGTGCAGTACGTCCTGCGCATTCATGCCCCCAGGGCTCATGCCGCTTTCAGGGCTGCCACCCATTTCGCCGCCGGTGGCGTGGGCGGATTTGAGACCGTCGCCGCCATGCAGAACACTGTGACCGAGATGGGACGCGAGATCGAACTTGAGCCGGGGGCGATCCGCTTGCAGAGCTTTGTTCAGATACACCGTGCGAGGTGATTCAAAGAACGAACGCAGCATGCTGCGCACTTCCCGGTCCTTGTCGCGGGCGAGCAGCGGCTTGCGCTCGAACCAGCGGATGGCAAGCCCGTACCGCTTGCACAGGCGCATGAGGTCTTCGACATCGAGGGGAAACTGCCGCTCGCCGACGTTTTCGGCCGCGCGCTCGAGGTCCGGAAAGTCGTTGCGGGACATTTCCTGGTGAGAGCGGATCAGCAGATGGGCGAACTGGCGCCCGGTGGTGCCGGTCTGGGCGAGCAACTCGGGGATGGCGGCCTGGAGCACGTCCTTGGCAAAGAGAAACGCGGGCTCGAGCGGCACGCGCTCGGAGGCACTGCGGCGCTCACCTTCACGCTCGACCCCGACATCGGGGTTCTCATCGAGAAACCAGCTCGGGTCCCGCTGGAATACCGAGGCGAGCAGTTTCAGCAATTCGGGGGAGGGCACCCGTTTGCTGCTCTCGATCATGCTCAGATAGGAGACGGACGGCGCAGTTTTGACATCTCCCTGTATGCAACGGGCCGACAATTCCTCCAGGGTCAGGCCGTTGCGCTTGCGCAGTGCCTTTAATTTGGCGCCGAGGAAGTGGCCTTTGCGAAGAATCGTCGACATGGGGAGACGCACGCCCGGTGGAAAGCTCGGTGTGAAATTAACAGTGTGAAGTTTTGAGAGTCAAATTGTTCTGACCAGGGGTCTATGCTGCGGGTCTGCCGCTACCCATCGCTTCAGGGAGATTCCGTATGACGATCCAAACCCCTTCCTCCGCCGCCGATCTGCGCCGCACCTGGGCCAATGACGCGCGCTGGGCCGGCATCAAGCGGCCTTATACCGCGGAAGAAGTGGTTCGTCTGCGGGGCACCATTCACATCGAGCACAGCCTTGCCCGCCTTGGGGCGGAGAAACTGTGGCGTTATGTCCATGAAAAGCCTTTCGTGAACGCGCTGGGCGCGCTCACCGGCAACCAGGCCATGCAACAGGTGCGGGCGGGCCTCGATGCCATCTATCTTTCGGGCTGGCAGGTCGCCGGGGACGCAAACCTGGCCGGCCAGATGTATCCGGACCAATCCCTGTATCCCGCCGACTCCGTGCCGAACGTCGTCCGGCGCATCAACAATTCCCTGCGCCGTGCGGATGAGATTCATCACGCCGAAGGCAAGGACACCATCGACTGGTTCAAGCCCATCATCGCCGATGCGGAGGCGGGCTTCGGCGGCGTGCTGAACGCGTTCGAGCTGATGAAGCAGATGATCGAGGCCGGCGCCGCCGGCGTGCATTTCGAGGATCAGCTCTCGTCCGCGAAGAAGTGCGGACACATGGGCGGCAAGGTGCTCGTGCCCACCAGTGAGGCCATCAACAAGCTGGCCGCTGCCCGGCTGGCTGCCGACGTTTGCGGCGTGCCCACGGTGTTGATAGCGCGCACGGATGCCGAGAGTGCCACGCTGCTTACGGCAGACGTGGATGAGCGGGATCTGCCATTCCTCGCATCCAAGGACAGAACGGCTGAAGGGTTCTTCCGCGTGCGCAAGGGTCTCGATTCGGCTATCGCTCGCGGCCTTTCCTACGCGCCCTATGCGGACATGATCTGGTGCGAAACCGGTGTGCCGGACATGGAAGAGGCCAAGCACTTCGCGGAAGCCATTCACCGCCAGTTCCCCGGCAAGCTGCTCGCGTACAACTGCTCACCCTCGTTCAACTGGAAGAAGAAGCTGAGCGACACGGAGATTGCTCGCTTCCAGCGAGAGCTCGGTGCGATGGGATACAAGTTCCAGTTCGTGACGCTGGCCGGCTTCCACGCGCTGAACTACTCGATGTTCCAGCTCGCCAGGGGCTATCGCACCCGTCAGATGAGTGCATACGTGGAGCTGCAGCAGGAAGAGTTCGCGGCGGAAGCCGATGGCTACACCGCCACCAAGCATCAGCGTGAAGTGGGAGCGGGCTATTTCGACAGCGTGACGGAGGCAATCACCTCGGGGACGTCGTCCACCGGGGCGATCAAAGGCTCAACGGAAGAAGAGCAGTTCAGCACGGATCCCAAGCGAGCCATCGCCTGACGGGAGAGGCGTCAGCGGCCCCAGCACTCTGCGCTGGGTTTGCTGCCGCCCACCGACTTCAGGTTCGTCTGATCCATGCTGAATGAGCCGCAGGCGGTATCGTCCGCCTGCTTTCCCTGAGGCGTCGCTGTCACCAGAAACGACCCGGGGCCGCCGGGGAACGTTGCGGTAACCAGATACTGTCCGTCAGTCGACGGAACATCGGTGTGATCGATGGTGCAGCCGGCATCGTCGTAAGCATTGAAGCGGGTGTAGCAACGCTCGAGTGCGCCTGCCATGGACAGCACTGCGGCCTTTCCGTCCGCGCGAGTGGAACGCAGCACGTAACTGCGATACGACGGAATAGCGATGCTGGACAGGACGGCGATGATCACCATCACGACGACCAGCTCTATCAGCGTGACGCCGGTATTTCGATTTCTCATGTCGGTGGTAGCTCCTGATTCGATCGAGTAGCCGGGCTCACCGCAACTGGCGCCAGGACTGGCGGCCGACGTCACCCACGCCCGGGTTCTCGCGAACCACCTGCATGTTTCCGCCCGTCGCACGGCTCTTAGTGCCCGACATGTATTTGAACTCCGCATTGCCGTCGGCCAGAACACCGGGTTTGGCCGTGATGCCCACATCGGACCGCATGCCGCTGACCGCCACCTTCGTGCCGTCGGATAGCGTCACGAAATCTCCCATGTCGAATTTGCCGTCGTCGTTCAGATCCAGCGGAGCGTAAGGAAGGCGCGCACCGGACAACGCTGACACTTCCATGAGCCAGCTCGTACCACCGAAGGCGCACGGGTCGGGTGTGGGAATGAGCGTGGTGAAGATGATGCGGCCGTTACGCAGAACCGGGTCCGACACCTGCATCTCACCTTTGAAGCCCGCAGGGGGAGGCACGCCGGGCGCTCCAGAGAGCAGATCCAGATACCAGCCGCGCATGTTGGCCGGCACGGCATTGGTGCTGGTCACGCGGATCGGGACCGAGTTCCCGTCGAAGTCCACGGTGTCTTCGAACGTGATCGTCTGCTGTGTCAGCTTGTTCCGGCCCGTCACTACCGTGGCGATGGCCGTATTCGGGTCGATGATGCCGTAGAACGTCTGGGTGCTGAGCTGTGCGATGTCCTTGTCCGTGCTTTCGAGGAACTTGCCGGTGCCGAACAGCACGATCATGCCGCGACCGTTCGGGCCGCGCCCGACCTCGGGTCGAGTCGTGATGGGCTGCGCCTTGTTGCTCGCATCCACAGCGTTGAACAGGGGCGCGCCGCTGAACGCGATGGCCCAGTTGGTGGGATCGGTATCGCTGAGATCGAACTTCCACAGGTGACCGAACAGGTCGCCCGCGAATGCGAAGTCGACGACGGAGTCGCCATCGATGTCCGCGAGCGCGGGGGTTGCGAGCCCGTTCGGACGCGACTGGGCCCACGGATCGTCAGCGGTTCCCACGTTCGTGCTGATCTTGCGAATCAGGGCACCGGTTTCGATGTCCACGATGTAGAGCGCGGCCTGGCCCGTCGAGCTCTTCTGACCGCCCGACGCGGTGTCGTCGGTGGTGTTGTTGTAACCATTGCCGAATACGGCGGCCCACTTGCCGTTGTGCATCTGGACGATGGCGGGCCGGCTGAAGGTGAAGCCCAGGTCGGCATCATCGGCGTCGGTGAATTCCCAGCGATAGATACTCGACGCGTTGGACTCGCTGAATGTCGCGGGGGTGGTGATATCGAGGGCGTAAATCCCCTGGCCGCCCTTGTTCAGGCCGCCGACGAGCACGGTGTGCCAGTCGCTGTTGTAGAAGGCATCGCCCATGGTCGGTGATCCATCCACATAGAAGCGATGCCCGTAGTTCTGCTGTGTGAGGTCGATCAGGTTCCGGAACACCGCACCGGGCACGAACGCGAGCTTCTCGACACCGGTAGCGGCATTGAACCCGTGGAGCATGCCGTCGTTGCCGCCGACATAGACCATCTGCGTGCGGGCCGCCTGCGCGTTCCGATACGCCACGTAAGACGTCGTCGGATACAGGAACGGGGGCTTGCCAACGAATACGGGCTCGGAGTTGATGATGTCGCCCAGCTTCTTGGCGCGCTTTCGGAAACTGCCGGACGGCTTTTCGAGCGCCGTGTCACCTCGCAGATAGTCCAGTCGCTCGTCGCCGTTGGTGTCGCTTGTCGGGTCGAGCTGACCCTGTCGAATGGCACCGATGTCGGCCCAACGGAATGCCACGCCGGTGTTGGTGTTGGCGTTACGCGTGATGATGGTGCGGCTGCCTGAGCTCGGCACCAGAGTTTCCGCATCCCACTGCAGGGTGCCGAGCTGGCCTGAACCGTCGGTGAGCACCGGCTTGGCGAGCAGCTGGCCGGTCCAGTCTGCACTGTTGAACAGAGCCTGATAGACACGCGTGTCGCTCGAGATAGAGCCCGCGTTGACGGATGCCGATGAAGCGGACGAAGTCTGGCTGTCGATGAAATCGAACGCGCGGTTCAAACCTGCAACCAGCTTGTCCGGCTTGGTGGCGAGAACGTAGTTGTCCGGCGCGCCGTCGCCGTCCGCATCCCACTCCGAGGTCTGCGGCACCTTGTCGTCATTCTTGTCCACGAAGCCGCCGTATTTGCCGGCGAGCCACAGCATGTTCTTGGGGCCGTCGAGCGGATTGGACTGGAATTCCTGTGTGTCGATGACGAAGCTCGCGACGTTCTGAATGCCGCGATCGTTGGGGAAGTCCGTACGCAGGTCTGTGGTGTTGGCGTAGTAAGCCAGCCCCGCTACGTAGTATGAGTTCTGCTTGCCGGGATAGGGGCAGGTGCCCATCACCTCGCCGAGAGCGCCGACGGTCTTGTCGGAGCAACTGTTATCCCACGTGCCCGAGCCGCCACCGACGCTATCGTTGACGCCGGACTGGGCGCCGCTGGTCCACGTGCCGCTCTCTGTCCAGGTGGTGCCGTTCAGCCCTTCGAGATCGCCCACTTTGTTCGTCAACGCGCGCACATCGATGTCCGGGTCGGCATTCGACGGCTGCCCATAGTCGCCGCTCGCAAGCGCGAAGGGGTTGAATCCGGGCGCGCCCGCAAGCGTGGAACTGGTGAAATACGTTCCCGGCAGTTTCTTGTCGAGCCAGGGGTTCGCGTCGTTGATCGCGATGATGAAGTTCTTCTGGCACCGATACTGAATGGGGTCCTGCCAGGTGGTGAGCACCTGGAAGCCACCACACTGCGCCGTGCTGAGGCCGCTCGAATATTCCGGCGTCGGGGGCAGATGTTTGAAGAACCGCACGGACTCGTAGAACAACTCGCCGATCGGGTCGTAACTCTTGTAGCCCGGGTCGCTGAACTTGTTGATGTAGTTGATAACGCCGCTGTTCAGGCCGCCGCTCGCACCGTCCGGGTTGTCGATGAGCAGGCCGTCCGTGCCGTATTCCTTCTTCGTGTTGGCCGTGCCATCGGGAAGCTTCGGGCCGACATACTTCATGTTCGAGCGCAGCACGCCGCCATCGCGCTCCGGGGTGTTGTCGAACGTGTAGCTCGTCACCGCGAATCGCTTCACCGAGGCGTTGTTCTGAATGAGCCCTTCCGGCTTGTAGTACGCGGTCGAGCCATAGGGCACGCAATTCGTTTCATTCCCTGCCGTGGCATCGCAGACCTTCACACTCACATTGAACGAGCCGAGAAAGCCGCCGCCGCTGCCCGAGGTGGCCGCAGCGAAGTTGCTACCGATGTTGAACCCGTAGCTGGTGTTGTGAACGAACACGGTGGAGTCAGCAAACGGAGTTACGGTGGACGGAGCCACGTTGATACCGCTGTTGAGCACCTTGCGGGGAAACCAACTGTTGTTGTTCTCTTTGCGCGCGCGACGGATGACGGTGCTGGACGTGGTGTCCACGATTCGATTGCCGCCCGTCATCGTCCACGTGAACATGTCGATCGCCGTCATCGTCGCCCAGTTCAGGAAGTTTCCACTCCACTGCGAGGTGCATGAGTGGTCTGCGCTCGCCGGGCCTGCCGGGTTGAACTGGCTGCCCGAATATGTGTAGCACTTCTTCGGGTCGAAGTAGCCCAGGTACGTGCTGGCGGTGAAGTAGCACGAGCCGATATCGTCGGCTGCGCCGTCACCCAGTACATCGTTCCGCCGACCTGCGCATCCGGCAGGTACGCCAGTCTGGTCGGTGTACGCAGCGCCGCCCATTGGCGTCTCGACGGACATCTCGAGCAACACGTTTGGGTCGGCTCGTGAGAGCAGGTAGAGAGGCACGTCCTGAAGGTTCAGGTTGGCGGACTGCGCGCTGGTGACCAGCAGCACAGCTGCGAGGCTGGCCCAGAGCGCTTTGAGTGCGCCCGATCTAAGAGATGAAGTTTGGACGAGCATGCTCATCGGCTCCTGCAGAGTGTTCATGGCTTCGACGGCGCGGTCAGAAGCGGCGCGCATACGTTGAGCGCAGCACGGTGTTCGGGGTGCCCGAGCCGCCCGTCGAGCGGCCGGTCACCTGATAGAAGTCACGTCCTTGCGGCGGGCTGTGGCCCACCGTGAGCGAGTCCGAGACGAAGCCTATGGACTCGACCAGGTATTCCGGGTCGGCCTTGAGCTCGGTCATGTCCTTCGCTTTCGCGGCCTGGTCGTTGTCGGCCTCGAACTCATCGGCTGTGCTGTCCCACCAGCTCGAGTCCTTGCGTTCGGGATTGAGGAGTGTGCCGCGCGCCCAGAACTGGCACGGCGTCGCAACGCACGTGTCGGGCCGCGCTTTCTGCAGCTGCAAAAGCGTTTCGCCGTTGCGCAGGCCGGCTTCCGAACCCTGAAAGGCAAGGTTGAGGTCCCGCGTGTTACCGGCCATGCGCTCCTGCATTCGCGACATCTGAAGCGCCGTGATGCCGACGATGGTCAACACGAGCAGCAGCAACATGCTGGTAACGAGGATGGCCCCGCGGTGGGCCGCGGGAAGAGGGCGAACGCTCGGGCGTCGTCGTGCCTCGTTCATGAATTCGCTCATGGACTGGTTCCTGGCTTCAAGTGGTGTTGTTACGAAGCGCGACGGTGGTCGTGTACATCGTGCGCTGGTAGCGGTCGTTGAACGGACCGAAGGTGCTGCCTGGAAGCAGCGTGTACACGCGACTGTCGACGTCTGTGGAATTGGGCTCAACTGACCGAATGAGCAACGCGAGCGTGATGCTGATGACGTTGTCCCAACTGCTTACGGCGCTCGCGGCGACGTAACTGTCTACGATGCGATCACCGTCGGTGTCCTCGCCGTAGAGAATCTGAAGCGCGTCGATGCCTTCGATGATTTCCTGCGCGGCGCCGTCGCCGACCTGGCGCCAAAGCGAAGGGTTGCGAACGGCGCCGCGCACCGTAGCGCTGTCACGGATGTAGTAGAGGACGGTGTCTACCGGAACAATCTGAGCGCCAACCTGAAACCGCACGCCGACGTCATTTGAAGCATTGCCAGGGCCTACTCCCGCTACGGGGCCGCCTGCGGCGTGTGCCACCGTGGCGGTCGCGCCTGCATCCGTGAAGGCAGAAACGCCAAATACTGTGGCAGCGACGCAGTCGCTGATCATTACAGCCGTGCCTGCGGGCAAGGAATCCGCTACGTCTTTATCCACGCTGATGGTGCCGGTGGTGCTGCCCATGGCCGCGTTCGTAACGAACGACGGCATGTCTGAGCGCACCGTGCGCACGGCGACGATATCGCTGCCATCACGCGGCGAGACGATGGCGGCGTCAGTTGCCGGGGACCACGTGCCCGCGCTCACATATTCGTACCCCTGCACCGGGGACGCGAAGTCCCACAGCAAGGTGCCCGCACCCGTCAGGTTGTTCGTGAACGGCACGGTCTTCGTGCATCCGTGGAAGCCGCCGGCACGCATGTCCCGCAGCATCAATTCGACAGCGGCGCGGCCGTTCTCCTGCAAGCGTGCTACGCGCTCGTTTTCGCGATAGGTGACCTTGGAGCTGTAGGTCACGGCCAGAACCCCGCCCAGGAGGATCAGGCTGATGGTCATGGCGACCATCAACTCGACGAGGCTGAATCCACGGCAGTGAGCGCGACTCATATCTGCGTCTCCATCACGAATTCCAGGGGCGACTCGGCGCCGTGCGAGTCATCCCAGGTGATGCGGATGGTGAATCGCGTCGCCGCGCCGGCACCGCTGCGCTCGACGGCACCGTCACCGGCTGGCAGCGTGTTGGATAGATTCGTTTTCCAGCCAGCGAGATCGTTGCCGGCGACGGTGCCAGCAGCCGGCGCGGTGCCTATCGCGATGTCGTAGTCGCCGCTGGTCGCCGCGACCTGGTTTACCCGCATCCGGTCCACGATGTCGTAGGCGAGCAGGGTGGCTTGCGAACGCAAAGACGAACCGTGGTTCGATCGAAGGCTGCTCAGCTGCAGAGCGGCCACACCCAGCAGGCCGATGGAGAGCACGAGCAGCGCGACGAGCGCTTCGATGAGCGTGAAGCCGCGTGTGTGCAAACCGGATTCGTGTGGGTGGCGCATCATGTGGGTACTCAGGGGCATGCCTGCAGCGTCGCGGCCACGAGCCCGATGGGCGAGACACCCACACGGCGCATCTTCTCGCCGGTGCAACCGGTCGCGTATACATCAAAGGCGGTCGCGACGACCGGCGAAACCATGCCCGTGGCCGTGTATCGCAGGAACGAATCGGTGCCGGTGACTGTGAGATCGGAGTTCGCGCCCGACCATCTCTGCAGTGCTTCGTCGCCTGCATCGATAGTGCCGGCGGTGCCGTTACCATCGCTGAATACGATCCATCCGGTGGCCCAATCGGTGGCGCCGCTGCAAGCGACGCCGTCTGACGATGCGCATACCGTTACTGGTGTGCCGCGCTTCAGCGCTTCGCTACGGGCCAGTGTGAAAGCAGTGACGAGATCGTTCTGCGCTGCTGTTACCCGATTGCTTCGCGTGAATTCCCTGAAGCTCGGAACGGCCATGGCGAGCAACACGCCAAGCACCGTCAGCGCGGTCATCAGTTCGATGAGCGTGAAGCCCTTGTGGTGTCGGTTCATATGGGACGGAATCTTGCTGCCACGGCGAAGCGGACGTTCTGCGGGCTGATGAGTGGTTTCTTTTCACCGACTATCGGCAGGCAAGCGTGACGCTTGTCTCGAAGTCGAGACGACTTAATCGCGAAAGGTTCGAGGGTGCGAGCTCACTGTTTCTCCATTTCCCCTCCCAGCCGCCCGGCGATTGAGGGCTCATAAATCCGACCGCCACTGCGCTCCAATTGCAATGAGTAAAACCAATTGCTACCGTCGCCCCAATGGACATCGAATCACCCCCGGCCAGTGCCCCCGCGCACCCCGGCGATACGACTGGCGCATTGACGCGCAGAACCTTCTTCGGCGTAGCCAGCGCACTCGCCGTCGCAGGCGCAGCCAACTCTGGCGCCGGCGCTGCGACCCAATCCCACACAGCTCTCGACCAACCCACACGTCTCTACCCGCACGAAAGCTCCACACGCAGCACACGAGATCTCTCTGGTGTCTGGCGCTTCCGCGCAGACACGCAGCGTGTCGGCCTACAGCAAGGTTGGTTCAACGGCCTGTCCGACACCCGCCCAATGCCCGTGCCGTGCAGCTGGAATGAGATCTACGACGATCTGCGCAACTACACCGGCGCCGCCTGGTACGAAACCGAGTTCGAGGTGGAGTCAGGCTGGGCGGGCCGACGCATCTACCTGCGTTTCGGCTCGGTCAACTATTTCGCGAAGGTCTGGCTGAACGGCGAGTTGCTGGGCGAGCACGCCGGCGGCCACGTGCCGTTCGTCTTCGATGTCACGCCGCACGTGAACCCCGGCAAGCGAAACAAGCTGGTGGTGTTCGTCGAAAATGATCTGAAGCTTGATCGCGTGCCATCGATTCCGGACAAATCCCGCGTGTCGATGAGCCTGGAGCACTTTCCACAGACCGCATACGATTTCTTTCCGTATGCCGGCATTCATCGCCCGGTGCTGCTGTTCTCAACACCTGCCGTACACATACACGACGTTACGGTGGTGACGACCGTCCAGGGCGGCAAGGGCACGGTCGCTGTAGAAGTGCAGACCTCGCCGGGCAGGAACGGAAGAATCTCCGCCCGGCTGGCAGGTGTTAGCAAAGAACTCGAAGCACACGGGCAGGTAGTCCGGTCGCGCGCAAGCCTGCAGTTCGATGTGCCGGATGCGCGGGCCTGGTCACCGGCGGATCCATTTCTGTACCGGCTCTCGCTCGAGATTGGCGAAGGGTCGGCTCGCGATATCTACGAGCTAAAGATCGGCATTCGGCAGGTGAGGGTGGATGGTGATCGGCTGCTGCTGAACGACGCCCCGTTGTTCCTGCGGGGTTTCGGCAAACACGAGGACTTCCCGCTGCACGGGCGCGGGCTCGATTTGCCTTCCATCGTGCGGGATTTCGAGCTGCTGAAGTGGCTGGGCGCGAACAGCTTCCGCACCTCGCACTATCCTTACAGTGAAGAGGCGATGCAGCTCGCCGATGAGTATGGGTTGCTCGTCATCGACGAGACACCGGCGGTGAGCTTGGTGTTCATGGACTCGGCGCCCATCATCGAGGCGCGCCAGAAACAGCTGCGGCATTACATCGATGAGCTCGTCACGCGGGACAAGAACCATCCCTGCGTCATCCTGTGGTCGGTCGCGAATGAGCCGATCCTCAAACCTTTTCAGACCAACGAGAGCGCGCCACCCGGTACCGCGGAGGTGGGCACCCGCTTTTTCGCGCCGCTGTTCGACTTGTTCAGGAAGCTGGATCCCACCCGGCCGGTAACGCTAGTGAGTGTGCAAGGTGGGCCCGCAGATTGGCCGGCACTGGGTGATGTCATTTGCACCAACTCGTATAGCGGTTGGTATGGCATCTCCGGCCGGCTCGACGATGCCGCTCAGGCTGTGGAGCGCGAGGTCCTGGCGCTTCGCGCGCGTCATCCGAACAAGCCAATCGTGTTTACCGAGTTCGGCGCGGATGCGGTCGCCGGCGTGCATTCCCAGCCCGCTGAGATGTGGAGCGAGGAGTACCAGGCTGACATGATAGAGATGTACATCCGCATCCTTGCGGAACATCCCTTTGTGATCGGCACGCACCCCTGGGCCTTTGCAGACTTCCGCACCGCCCAGAGCATCATGCGCGTGGGTGCACTCAACCAGAAAGGCGTGTTCACTCGCGACCGCAGGCCCAAGCTCGCTGCGCATCGACTACGCAGCCTGTGGCGCGGAGATCTTCGGCCCTCCGCACTTCAGGCGCCCGCGCCCCAGGCATCCGCGCCCCAGGCTTCTGCGCCTCAGGCTTCCGTTCTTCAGCCGCCCGGCGATTGAGGGCCTCTTAGAGTCTTTTCTCATACCGCCAGACTTCCAGCGAAAAAATCCCATTGGGCGTCTCCAGCCGGCTGATCATATTTCTCGCCAGCTGCCAGCCCGATTTCTCATAAAACCTCGCAGCCCTCTGATTCCCGATAGCGCACGCCAGCCACGCCACTTCAACCCCACGCGCGCGAAGGCGCTCCTCAGCATCCGCAATCAGGCTGGCCGCAACACCCAGTCCGCGGGCTTCAGCAGCGACATAAAGCTGATAGAGCTCGTCGTCCTTGACGACACAAAGCCCCAGCGGCGCGCCAGTCAGGCCGGCAACACGAATGTCCCCAAATGCGGTTTGCAGGCGGCTCCTGAAACTCGCAAGCGTGCGAGCCCGCGCAAGCTCCGCCGGCAGGATTCGCGCGTGCGCATCCTGCCATCCGTCGTACCAAAGCTTTGCGAGGAGATCGAGCTCGGTCTCCTCGGCGTTCCTCACATCCATCGCCCATCCCCGGGTTGGCTTGCCTGGCCGAAGCATAGCCACGGGGTTATGAGTCGGGCAAGCGGGGGAGGGAGGGTGAATTTCGAATGCGGCGTGTCCTGTCGAGCCGAAGTATTCCGTCTTGAATCAAAGACGGCAAACACCGCCGACACATTGCACACGGAGATTCACATGTCAGAAACGCACACAGGCACCTGCTTTTGCAGGGCCGTGCAGATCGAGGTAACCGGCTCGCCAGAGGCGATGGGCTATTGCCATTGCGACTCCTGCCGGTCGTGGTCCGCCAGCCCGGTAAACGCTTTCACGTTGTGGAAGCCCGAGAACGTCAAGGTGATCAAGGGCGCCGGCTTCGTCGGCCGCTTCAAGAAGACCGCGGCGAGCGACCGCCAGTTCTGCACGAAATGCGGCGGTCACCTGATGACCGACCACCCGGCTTTCGGCCTCACGGACGTTTACGCCGCGACCATTCCGACCGTGGCGTTCGCGCCGGGCGTGCACGTAAATTACTCCGAACGAGTGCTGCCGATGAAGGATGGACTGCCGAAGCTCAAGGACTTTCCAAAGGAGTTGGGCGGGTCCGGACAGGCGGTTGCCGAGTAATTTCACGGCTGCGTGACGCAAGGACAGGAAGCCTTGCGTGCACGAACTGGTGTGGGACGGCCCCGCTCCGAAAGATCACGACGGTCTCTAACGTGTCGCGAGTGGGTTTCGAGTCGTCAATTCGCCAAAGCGAGTGAAGTCTCTATCGGCACTCAACAACTCCCGTATGCCGTGATGGATGCATAGGGCAGCGATGCGCCCATCATGTATACGCGGGCCGGCAATCTTTGCCTTCTCCACAAGCCGAGCGAGTACCTCCCAATAGCCTGCGCTCTCAGCAAGCAGCACGAGTGTCGGTGACTCGATCCATGCGGCAATCTGCTCCAGGGCCTTCTGCATCGTAGTCGGTGGCGAAAAAATCCGCTCATGCGTGACGACCGCCAGAAATTCGTGCAGGCATGGCCAAGGAAGCGCCCACGAGGCGGCTCCTTCAGCCAGTTCCCGCATACACTTCGCTGCGGGCTCATGCCACTGACTGTCTCGCCGATGGGCGTACACGAGGATGTTGGTATCAACAGCGATCAACCGCCACGCCCCTCGTAACTGCGGGCGCGCAACTCGTCCCACGAATTCCCCGCAGCGTCCGAATGGAGTCCTTTCCCGCCAACGGAGGCGTCGCGCAGCCTGAAAGCACGTCGCGCCCGACGTTCGGAAAGTACAAGCTGCAATCCGCGCTCTACGAGCGCCCGCACGCTGGTTCCCTCTGTACGCGCCAGAGCCTTGGCTTCCTTCAGAAGAGGGTTTGCAATTTCCAGTGTCGTCTTCATATGGGGACCCATACTATTCGATATGGGTGTCCATATCCACTGGCGTCCCTTGTGGCGTTCGCGTTGCTTGCAATCCGTCGCTGTTGCCCCCCCATGGTTACCCCCTGGTGTGTTGGGCTGCCCTCGGGAGACCTATGGCACGGGAAAGGAAGGCGGCAATTTTGGGGAAATTTGAGCTTTCGCTGGATGTGATGAGTCATCGCCGGAAGCTCGAAGAATGCCTGGGGCCGGACTCGAACCGGCACAGGGTTGCCCCCGAGGGATTTTAAGTCCCTTGCGTCTACCAATTTCGCCACCCAGGCACGCGGGGAGGCGATTCTACAAGCTCATGCGGGCAAAACGCCTGTGTCGGCTCGCGCCAAGTGTCCATTCTACAAAAGCCCCACCCGCTGACGCCCCCGGAAGACACTCGCGAGGATGGCGCTAAGCCACTGACTTTGCGAGACTTGCGCGCCGGAATTGGGGTTGTCGGGGGTTCATGTCGAATCTGGGGTTGCGGGGCGAGGAGCTGCACTTGTGGCGCGGGGATCGGCACGTCCTGCGCGGTGTGAGTCTCGAGCTGCGCGAGGGCGAGATCGTGCAGCTCACCGGAGCCAACGGCGCCGGCAAGACCACCCTGTTGCGCACGCTGTGTGGCCTCATCTACCCGGAAGAAGGGCGAGTACTGTGGGCCGGCACGGATATTCGCGAGGATCTGTCGGCGTATCACGCGCAGCTCGCTTATGTAGGTCATGAGCCCCCACTGAAGGCTGATCTCACGGCGCACGAAAATCTGCGTTACTGGGTGGGTGTGCGGCGGCAGCTCGCGAAGAGCGCAATCGACACCGCGCTCGATGAAGTGGGAGCCGACGAATGGCGGGATCGCGCAACGCGCACGCTGTCGGCGGGTCAGAGAAGGCGCGTGGCGCTCGCGGGGTTGAAACTGTTGGCGGCTCCCTTGTGGTTGCTGGATGAGCCGACAACGAATCTGGATACAGCAGGACAGAGCTTGGTCAGCCGAATGATTGAAGAGCACGTAACGCAGGGTGGGATGGTGATGGCCGCCGTTCATCACGAGCTGCCTGTGCCGTCGCGCCCGGTTAGAAGGCTGGATTTGTCCGCATCATGAAACGCCCGATTCGCACCAACGGCACTCTCCACAGCACGCATCGCATGCCATGCGACACGGTCTGCAACGAATGAGCACACCCCCATTCCAGGCCGCTCGTCTCGTACTCTCGCGCGATCTGCGCCTGGCCTTCCGTCGCCCCGGCGAGCTGCTCCAGCCGCTGGTGTTCTTCGCCATCATCACTACGCTCTTCCCGCTCGCCATCACGCCGGAACTCTCGCAGCTTCGCAAGGTAGCGCCTGGCGTCGTGTGGGTCGCCGCGCTTCTCTCCTCAATGCTGGCAATCGAATTTCTATATCGCGAGGACGCGCACGACGGCACGCTCGAGCAGTACGCTCTCTCAGGTCAATCGCTCACCTGGCTGCTGTTCGCAAAAACCGTTGCGCACTGGATGCTCACGGGCCTGCCGCTCGCCTTGATGGCGCCTCTTGCAGGCCTTGCACTCGGCGCGCCGGCGGCATCGGTTCCCGGAATCGTGGCTTCCGTCGCGCTCGGCAGCGTGGCGCTCAGTCTTCTCGGGGCCATCGGTGCGTCGCTCACGCTCGGCGTCCGGCGAAGCGGTGTTCTGCTGTCCATTCTCACGTTGCCCCTGGCGATTCCGGTACTCATCTTCGGCGCACGGGCCACGCAACTCGCGATCGCAGGCTCCGAATTGGCCGCGCCGCTGTATCTTCTGGCAGCCATAGCCGTGCTGGGCGTCACGCTGGCGCCCCTGGCCGCCGCGGCCGCTGTGCGCATCAGTTTGGAGTGAATGCAGTCATGGCCTGGACCTGGTTTCATCGTCTCGGATCACCGCCGTACATTTACTCGCTGGCGGCAAGGCTCACGCCGTGGTTCGCGTGGCCCGCGGCGCTGCTAATCGCATACGGCCTCTACGGCGGCCTCGTGGCCTCGCCAGCGGACTACCAACAGGGCGAGGGCTATCGAATAATCTACGTGCACGCGCCGAGCGCGTGGATGTCGCTCATGGTGTATACGACGCTGGCCATTTCCGCCGCGGTCGGCCTCATCTGGCGCATCAAGGTGGCGCACGCCGCCGCCGCGAGTTGCGCGGTGATTGGTGCTACTTTCACGTTCGCCGCGCTGGTCACCGGCTCGCTCTGGGGCGCGCCAATGTGGGGTACCTACTGGGAGTGGGATCCGCGCATCGTGTCCGAGCTCATCCTGCTGTTTCAGTTTCTCGGCTATATGGGGCTGCGCTCGGCCATCGATGACGTCCAGCGTGCGGACCGCGTGAGCGCCGTTCTGGCCATCGTAGGCGTGGTCAACGTGCCGATCATTCATTATTCCGTGGAGTGGTGGAACTCGCTGCACCAGACGGCGTCCGTCATGAAGCTCC
>JBDTUL010000068.1:0-16621 GCA_040007735.1 Gammaproteobacteria bacterium
TGAGGGCTTCTTGCGGGCGCAGCCCGGATGAAGAGCCCTCAATCGCCGGGCGGCTGGGAGGGGCGCCTCAAGCAAACTTACGCAGCGGCTGCGAGGCGATTCGAACAACCTCACGCGGGGGCTCGGACGCGCTTCGAGCAAACCCTACGCAATCGCCCCATCCACCACCTTCTGCGCCTCAGCCAACACCTGTTGCAGGTGGGCTTCGCCGCGAAAGCTCTCGCCGTAGATCTTGTAGATCTCTTCGGTGCCTGAGGGGCGCGCAGCGAACCAGCCGTTGGCGGTCGACACTTTGATGCCCCCAATGGCCGCATTGTTGCCCGGCGCGCGATCCAGAACACTCACGATCGGGTCGCCTGCCAATTCGGTAATCTTGAGCTGCTGCGGTGACAGCTTGGAAAGCTTGCGCTTCTGCTCCCGCGTAGCGCGAGCCTCAACGCGATTGCTCACCGGCTCCCCCAACTCAGCAACCAGCTGCCGATAGCGCTCACCCGGATCGCGCCCCGTGCGCGCGGTGATCTCAGCAGACAGTAACGCCGGCGCCATGCCGTCTTTGTCCGTAGTCCACACGGTGCCATCGATACGGCTGAACGACGCGCCAGCGCTCTCCTCCCCGCCGAAGCCCAGCGAGCCGTCGAGCAACCCATCCACATACCACTTGAACCCGACCGGCACCTCATAGAGCCGCCGCCCAAGCCGCGCAGCAACTCGATCAATCATCTGGCTGCTCACCGCCGTCTTCCCCACAGCCGCATCCGCCCGCCACTTCGGGCGATTCTGAAACAGGTAATCGATCATCACCGCAAGATAATTGTTCGACGGCAGCAGTCCCGCGCTGCTCGTGACGATGCCATGCCTGTCATGATCCGTGTCGCACGCGAACGCAACGTCGTACCGGCTCTTCAACCCAATCAAGCGCTGCATGGCGTAGGAGGACGACGGGTCCATTCGAATACGCCCGTCCCAATCCACGCTCATGAACCCGAAGCGATAGTCCACCTCGTCGCTGACCACCGTGAGATCCAGTTTGTACGCTTCGGCAATGCGCGCCCAGTAGTGCACGCCTGCGCCGCCAAGGGGATCCACACCCATGCGCACCTTCGCATCGCGAATGGCACCCATGTCGATGACATTGCCAATGTCGGTAACGTACGCGCTGACAAAATCATGCTCATGAGTCGTCGCGGCCCGGCGCGCCTTCGCGAGCGGGATACGCTTCACGCCCTCGAGCCCGGCTTCGAGCAGGCGGTTGGCTTCAGCCTCCATCCACCCGGTCACCTCAGTGTCTGCCGGCCCGCCATTGGGCGGGTTGTACTTGAAGCCACCGCTGTCCGGCGGATTATGCGAAGGCGTGATGACGATGCCATCCGCCAGCCCCGAGGTTCGCCCCCGGTTATGGACGAGAATGGCCTGAGAGATGGCCGGCGTCGGCGTGTATTCATCGCCCGCCGCAATCATCACTTCGATGCCGTTGGCCGCGAGCACTTCCAGCGCACTGGCGAACGCGGGCGCCGACAACGCGTGAGTATCAAACCCAAGAAACAACGGACCGTTGATGCCTTGCCTGGAGCGATACGTGCAGATGGCCTGGCTGATCGCCAGCACGTGCGCTTCGTTGAAACTGCCCTCGAACGAGGAGCCGCGATGCCCTGAGGTACCAAACGCCACTCGCTGCGCGGGCACTGAAGGGTCCGGCCTTTCGCTGTAGTACGCGGTGATCAGCCTCGGCACGTCCACAAGTAATCGGGCAGGTGCGGGCTTTCCGGCAAGTTCATTGGTCTGCGGGCTCATGGGCATCCCATCGTGTTCGTTTTCGAGTCACCGCATTCTTGCAGATGCCACCTGGCAGGGCACGCAGCGGATTCGTTGGGCGGCGAACGTCTCAGCAAGGGGCGATCCCAAACCCGGCGCCCCTCAATGGTGCGGGCGGCCGCAAAGCGCCAGCTCAACACAAACTCTTCGTTGACGCCCTTGCCGCTGGCACGGATAGTCCTCTGCCAAGGCCAGCAATCTCACGTCATGCAGATCCGGATCGGTTACGACCTCGTTTATCGATGCGTCCAGGCGACGCCGATGATCCTGAATCTCAACGTGCACTACTCACGCGCATCGGATCTGCTGCGAGCGGACACACTGCGCACCGAGCCGCGCGTGCCGATGACCATGTATCGGGATGGCTTCGGCAACTGGTGTACTCGCATCGTCGCCCCGCCCGGCCTCATCCGCTTCACCACCGATGCGCTGATCTATGACAACGCGAACCCCGACCCGGTGGCGCCCTACGCATGGCAGCATCCGGTAGAGGCTCTGCCGGAGGAGACACTCGTCTATCTGCTGGGAAGCCGCTATTGCGATACCGATCTCCTGAACGACTTCGCCTGGCAGCAGTTCGGCCACCTGCCGCTCGGCTGGGCACGTGCGCAGGCCGTGAGCGACTTCGTGCACAACCACCTGAAGTTCGGCTACGAGTATGCGCGCCCGTCCAAGAATGCGTCCGACGCGTTCAAGGAAGGCACCGGGGTCTGCCGGGATTTCGCGCACCTGGCCATAACCCTGTGCCGGTGCCTGAATATTCCGGCGCGCTATTGCACGGGTTACCTGGGCGACATCGGGGTACCGTGGAATCCGGCGCCGATGGATTTCTCGGGCTGGCTGGAAGTCTATCTGGGCGACGCCTGGCACGTGTTCGACCCCCGGCACAACCAGCGCCGCATCGGCCGGGTGCTGATCGCGCGTGGGCGGGATGCGGCGGACGTCGCCATCAGCATGACCTTTGGTCCCAACACGCTGGAAAGCTTCAAGGTGTGGACCGATGAGGTCACCGGCACGGGTCTTGCGTAGACTCGGGAAAACTCAAGAAGAGGCTTCCCCATGAACCTGCACGTATCCATTGGCCCGCTGATGGCGCTGATCGCCGGCATCCTGATCCTGATCATGCCGCGGCTGCTGAACTACATCGTGGCCATCTACCTGATCCTGGTCGGCGTGCTAGGGCTGTTCGGTCCGTCCCTGCACCTCTGACTCCGCCGTCCCCGGGCCCATGAGCTTGTCGACCAGGCGGCTCATGTGCTCCGGCGATTTGGTCTTCCGCGCCACCAGCGAATACACCGCCGGCACCACCAGCAGCGTCAGGAACACCGACACCAGCGTGCCGTAGAACACCACCACGCCGATGGGTTTGCGCTGCTCGGCGCCCGCGCCCGTGGCGAAGAGGAACGGCAACGCGCCGAAGGCGGTGCACAGGCTGGTCATCAGGATGGGCCGCAGCCGGATGGCAGCGGCATTCACCACGGCATCCGTGAACGCAACTCCCCGGTCCCGCAGCTGGTTGGCAAACTCCACGATCAGCACGCCGTTCTTGGCAGCGATGCCAATGAGCATGACCACGGCGATCTGGCTGAAGATATTGATGCTGAGCCCGTAGAGCTTCAGGCCGAACACCGCGCCCAGCAGTGCCAGCGGCACGGTGACCATGATCATGGCGGGATGGATGAAGCTCTCGAACTGCGCCGCCAGCACCAGGAACACGATGGCCAGTGCGAACACGAACGTGGTGTAGAGCTGGCCGCCGCTCTTGAGGTACTCACCGGACTCGCCATTGAAGGCGAGACTCGCACCGGGCGGCAGTTTCTGCTTCACGGTGTCCTGAAACCATTTCACCGCTTCACCCATCGTGTATCCGGGCGCAAGGCCTGCGGAGATCTCGATGGTGCGGATTCGGTTGAAGCGATTCAGAGTCACCGCGCCCGCCGTCTCTTCCAACGACACGACGTTGGAGAGCGGGATGAGCTGGCCCGTGCGATCCGAGCGCACCTGAATGTTTGTGAGGTCGGTCGTGGTAGCGCGCTCAGCAGCGGGGCCTTGCAGGATGACGTTGTACTCGCGGCCCCGATCGACGTAGGTGGTGACGATTCTCGAGCCCAGCATCGTCTCCAGCGTGCGCCCGACCGTTTCGAGCGAGACACCGAGGTCAGCTGCCCGGTCGCGATCCACGGCCACGCGAATCTGAGGTTTTCGCTCCTTGTAGTTGGTATCGACGCCCACGAGCCCGGGATTCTGCGAAGCAAGCTGCAACAGCGTGGTGGACCACTGTGAGAGCTGCTCGTAGTCCGGCCCGCCGATGCCGGCGATCACAGGCTTGCCGAAGCCGCGCCCCAACCCACCCGGCTGGAAGTTCACCACGCGCACGCCCGGCAGGCTCGCAGCCTTCGCGGTCAGAGATCGGCCGACTTCCTGAGCACTGCGCTTGCGCTCGTGCCAATCCTTCATCACGACGAAGATGCGCGCCGAGTTCACATCGCCGCCGCCATCGAAGTTGCCCGGCAGCCGCATCATGATGCGCTCGATGTCGTTGAACTCCGCCATCTCCTTCTGGACGATGGCTTCGAGCCGCCGCGCGTAGCGTTCCGTGTATTCGAAACTCGCGCCTTCGGGCGCCTCCATCAGCACGACCGTGCGGCCCGCATCCGCCGTCGGCGCAAACTCGCTCGGCAGGAAGTGAAACGTGATGCCGCCGATGAGCATGAGCGCCATGACGGCCGAAACGATCAGCCACGGCCGCCGGATGATGCCGCGCAGGCGGCGCTCATAGGTTTCCGTGACCCGCCGAAAGAAGCCATTCACCGCAGCGGCGAAGGTGTTGTGCTTCATCGAGTCCCAGTTCATCTTCGAGGCGAGCATCGGAGTGAGCGTCAGCGCAACGAGCGCGGAGAACAGCACCGATGCGGCCAGGGAGAACCCGAACTCGCGGAACAGCCGCCCGATATCGCCCGGCAGGAACGAGATCGGAACGAACACCGCGGCCAGCGTGAGCGTGGTGGCAATGACCGCAAAGCCGATCTCCTTCGAGCCGTTCACGGCCGCGACAATGGGCGCCTCGCCCTCTTCGCCACGGCGGAAAATGTTCTCCAGCACCACGATGGCGTCATCCACCACCAGGCCGATGGCGAGCACCAGGCCCAGCAGCGTGAGCACGTTGATAGAGTACCCCAGCGCATACATCGTCGTAAAAGACGCGATGATCGACACGGGGATGGTGATCGCCGGAATCAGCGTGGCGCGCAAATTACCCAGGAACGCATAGATCACGATGAGCACGGAGATGAACGCCAGCGCCAGCGCGATGACCACTTCCTTCAGGGCAGCTTCGATGGCCACGCCGTTGTCGACGTTGATCTGCAGATAGGAACCCTTCGGGAGCGCAGCCTGCACACGATCGATGGCTGCGCGCATGCCGTGCGCCACATCCAGCAAATTCGCTTTCGACTGCGCTTCAACGGCAATGCCGACGCCAGCGCGTCCGTTGGAACGGATGATGGTGCGCTCGTCCTCCGCCGCCAGACGCACGTCCGCCACTTCGCCCAGCCGGACGAGTTGATTGTCCGGCCCGCGCCCGATGACCAGCGCGCGGAAGTCGGTGGGGTTATCCAGCCCTACCGCCGTGCGCAGCGAGAACTCACGCGTCTGGGACTCGAGCCGGCCCGCCGGGAGCTGCACGTTCTCGCGGAGCAGGGAGCTTTCGATATCCGCGACACTGAGATGCCGGCCCGCGAGCGCCGAGCGATCTATCCACACGCGCATGGCGTAGCGGCGACCGCCGTTCACCGAGACCCGCGCGACGCCGGGAACGGTAGCAAGCTGATCGATGATGTAGCGCTCGGCGTAGTCTGTCAGCGCAAGGACGCTCATGCCTTCGGCATTGAAGTTCAGGAACATCACCGGCTCGGCGGTGGAGTCGGCCTTGGCGATTTCCGGCGGGTCCGCTTCCTGGGGCAGCTGGCTCGCCACGCGCGAGACTCGATCGCGAATGTCGTTGGCGGCGCTGTCCACATCGCGGCTCACGGAGAATTCCACTCGGATGATCGACCGCTCGTCGAGACTGCGAGATTCGATTTTCTCGATGCCTTCGAGGCCGGCGATGCGATCCTCGATCACCTGCGTGACCTTGTTCTCGATCACCGGCGCCGCGGCGCCCCGATAGTTCGTGGTGATCGAGACGACGGGGCGGTCGATGTCCGGATATTCGCGTACCGCGAGGCGGTCCAGGCAGACCAGCCCGAAGATCACCAGCATCAGGCTGATGACCGTGGCGAACACCGGCCGGCGAATCGAGCTTTCGGAGATGCGCATGAGAGCGCGCCGTCAGGTCGCGGCTACCGAGGATGCCTCGGGGGTCATCTCCAGCACGGGCACGCCATCGCGAATCTTCTGCGTGCCTTCCACAACGACGTGCTCGCCATTGTCGAGGCCGGTGGTCACCTGCACTTCGCCGGGGCGGCGACGGCCGATGGTCACTTCGCGCTTGCTGGCGACGCCGCTCTTCACCACGAACACGAAGGTCTTGCCCTGCTCGGGCACGAGCGCGCCTTCCGGAATCATCAGCGCCTGCAGCGCCGTGGCGCTGATCCTGGCGGTCATGAACATGCCGGGCTTCAGGACGCCCTCGCTGTTCGGCAACTCTGCGCGAATCATGATGGAGCGCGTTACGGGATCCACGCGGGAGTCGAGCGTCGTGACGCGGCCCGTGAAGGTGCGGTTCGGCACGCCAGCGATCTGCGCGGCGATTTCCAGACCGGGCTTGATGCCGAACATGTAGGCCTGCGGCACCGTGAAATCGAGTTTGATCACTGACGTGTCATCGAGCGTGCTGATGACCATGCCGGGGCTCACGAGCCCACCGACACTGATGCGGCGGAAACCCACACGGCCCGCAAAGGGCGCACGGATGATCGTGTCGTCGAGCTTCGCGCGAGCGGCGGCGACGCGCGCCTCGTTCGTCTTGAGAGTGGCCTCGAGCTGGTCCATGTTCGATTGCGACAGCGCGTGGGTGGCGAACAACTCGCGGCTGCGGTTGTACTGGCTGCGACTTTCGGCCTGGGCGGCCTCGGCCGCGGCGAGCTCCGCGCGCGCCTGCGCGCCGTCGAACTCGACGAGCACCGTGCCACGCCTGACGAACTGGCCTTCCGTGAATCGAATGGCCGTAACCGTGTTGACAGTGCGAGAGGTGATTTCAGCGGATTCGTTGGCGACGGCGCTGCCGATGGCTTCGATCTCGAGGCCCATGGAGCCCGGCGTGGCCGGCGCCGTGACGACGCCTACGCCTGCGCTACCGCCCGGTGGGCCGGGCGCCTTGTCCGCCGCCTTGAGGGCAGCGCCCGAGGGCTCCGAGCAGGCCGCCAGGAACAGGCAGACACCCGCCAGCAGGGTCGCCACAAAAGTCGCGGGAAGCCGCATCGTATACCTCGGTCGTAAGCCGGAAATTTGTCCTGACCAACCCGACCGGGCAAGCCGAATGTCATCAAGCGCACCTGCGCAGTATGAGACTCACCTGGGACCGGGGTTGGAAGCGGTTGATTTCATTCGCTGGCCTGGCGGGGTGTGGAGATACCACCTTCTCAGCCGCCCGGCGATTGAGGGCTTCTTCATCCGGCAGGCGCGGCCCGCAAAGAGCCCTCAATCGCCGGGCGGCTGAGAGTGCGATGCTCGCTACTCAGCGTCGCCCTCAGGCAGTGGCACCTCCAGGAAGGCGCGTCTTCAGACGGCCGCGTCTTCAGACAGCAACGCCACCTCACGCCACAAGTAAGTCCCCGCATCCAGGGCACCCCCGGGCGCATGCATCCCCAGGCACGCCTGCTGCGTGAACAACGCACCTTCCGAGGCCCGTATAAAGTCAAACGGCCCCAGCCGCTCGCGGTGGTCGTCGCGATCTGTCACCCGCAGGTAGATAGGCCCGGTGCACTCGAATTCTCGATAGTGTCGCTGCCCGAGGGTCCAGCGGCGATCCGCGTAGCGCGCGGTAACGGCGTTATCCGGGCCGCGCAGCGTTCCATCCTCACAGATGCGGAAATACACCCCTCTCGCAAGCGTGGACGCCTCGCCATGCAGTGGTCTGAAAGTGAGTGTGATCAACGAACTGGCCCGGTGAAGCTGCGATTTCGCTGGTCGCATCGTGGGGCGCAAGGTATGGTGTCGAAGGCGACGACAATCGAAAAGGGCCCGGGAGCCATCTCATGGAAAATCTGAATCTGGCTGATGCGTACGCGAAGTACGGCGGCAAAGCGGCCAACCGGCTGCATGCAATGTCGGCCATCGCCGAAGACGGCGCAATGATCCTGAGCTGCGCGGCTCCCTACTTCGCCCGCCCCACACGCGGCGTGCTCCGATATGAGGACCGCCTGTCTCGCGAGACAGAGCGCTCGGCCGGAACGCAGCTGCTGGGCCAGCACCTCACGCTTGCGCGTGACGGCGACCTGCCCATCCGAATGGTGGTGGTGTCCCGGACGCCGGCGGCCGGTGGTAAGACCACGCGAAACATTCATGTTCGCGCAGACCTGGTGGGAAAGATAACCAGCTTCGATGGCGATCACTTCGTGATCGATTTCACGCGGACGCATGAAGCGCCCGTGCCGCGCCTCGCGCCGTCATCCGCGCGAATCGGCGCGGGACGACGATGCGTATTGAGTAGAGAGCGCGTAGGTCACACGCAAGCCGCACGGCTGCTTCTGCAGCCCGTCGCGTGAACGCAGCCCGGTGCATTCAAGGTGCCCTTCCACATGCTTCGCCGAGGCCGCCATGGCCTGCGTAGCTTCCTTGCCGAGATCGAACTTGCCATCGCAGTCTGCGAACGGGCACGGGTATTCAAAGAACGCGCGCGCCGGAGGATGCACCACGTACGACTGCGCGGCTGGCGGGCGTGTAGTGGAATCGCGGAAGGTGAGCTCCACGCGAATCATTTCGACAGCGGGATAGGCACTGCGCAGTGTCTGCGCGGAAGCGCGATCGCGCAGCCATTGCGCACGGCGCTGCTGGAAGACGGATTCTTTCTTGCGAGTAGGCATACGCATATCAGGACCTTGCCGCCGCAGGCGCGCGCTTGGGATGTGGCTGCACCTCGAACGCGAGCGCGACCCCGAGCCGGCCGAGGAGAGCCAGGGATTCCGGCAGGAACTCCAGGCGAAAATCCTTACGAGCAAAAATTGTCACTTTCAACTCCACCACTCCGCCATCCGTATTGAGGCCTGCGAGAAACTGAAACGATTTGCGCAACTGCGCGATCGTCCGCAGCACCACGCTTTCCACGGACACATGGTCCACTGAAAGCTGAGGCTCATCCATCAATCGTCCGATCCAGTAACTTTCCCGGTAAGTGCCTTCCAGCAGCTCACCGCCCGGCCCACGACGCGTATCGCCAACACGCCAGGCGTGCTGCGGCTCGATGCCGAGGGATTTCGTAATCTCATCCGGCTCGGCGCTGGGGTGCCGGATGCTGAGCGCCATGGTGAACTCGTAATCGCTCATCGGCGCTCGTGTTGAGAGTGGCTAGGAGCCTGTCTGACTGATATCCGCCGTAGCGAGGCCGACGCTCATCGAGCAGGTTTCGGCGATCGTTTCGCGCGCATAGCGGGAACTATGTAAGCGAAACGATCGCCGAAAGATGCCGATGGGCGGCGGCCGCAGTAGGTGGATATTAGTCAGACAGGCTCCTAAGTCCGCCCGCGAAGCTTCTCGACGGAGGCAGACGGCGGTGCGCGGTCTGGCCCGGGTGCTGTCGCGGCAAATGCCCGCAGGCACTCCGTGGAGCACACGATAGAGGCGGGAGTTTGGTCATCCATGGCACCCGCATTCGGATGGAGGCTGACACTAAAGTGCACGCGTGGGCGGCGCCCGTCTTCGTGCCCGATGTCACATTCACAGACGTCGCAGGTAAGTACGCGAATCTCTTCCGGAGCGTTGAAGATTCCAGTCTTGCGCGTACCCATGACGTCTACCGTGCCGTCCGATGCCACCGGCCCGGATCGAAAAGAACAGGTCCCGCACCGCTCAGCGCGGTGCGGGACCCGATATCGCTCGAAGAGTCTCAGTAGCGACGCGGGCCGCGGTTGCCACCGCCGCCACCGCCACCACCACGCTCGCGCTCCTGCGCTTCGTTGATCTTGAGCGAACGGCCCTCAAAATCGGTGCCGTTCAGCGCCTGCATGGCGCGGGACGCATCGGCATTAGACATTTCGACGAAGCCGAAACCACGCGCACGCCCGGTTTCCCGGTCCGTGATCAGGTCAAGCTTTTCGACGGTGCCGTGGGGCGCGAACAGCGCGCGAACCGCGTCTTCGGTGGCCGTGAAGGGAAGATTTCCAACGTAAAGTTTAGTCACTGCAGAGTACTCACGAGAAATAGAGAAAATATGCCGGCAGGAAGGCCCTGCCTCCTGGTTCGCCGATGCTTCTGATGGTGCGGTCATTGGCCGGGAGAGCACGCCGGGGCGGCGCAAGGGGCCAAGGGCTGGACAAGTAGAAAAATCACGAGCCGCGGGAACGGTACACCATCGCGCGCTTGCCCGCTTGGCTTTCGCCGCCCCGCCCGGCACTGAGGTGCTCGGCAATCTGGGCTTGGGCGGCACTTCGGCCGGAAGCTTCACGCGTATGGCGGCAGGCATTCGTTTTCACGAAATCGGCACAGACACAGTGCCAGCCGCCACCCGACTCATAGACCACGCGGAAGCGGTCTATCAAATAGGCGTTACGCACCGGCTTGCCGCCCTGACCTGCCGTCTCTATGCGTTGCGCGTCCAGTTTTCTGCGGTTGTGCATCATTGCCGTCGCAGAAACCCCGTGGGACTTCAGGGTTCGACGTTAGCCCAGTTGGTGGCCGTTGACGGCGGCGGCACCGCGGCTGCAGTGGCCAGGCGCTTGCGCTGTTCCTCATGCACCTGCGCCAGGGTCAGCTCGGTGGCCGAAGCGACAACCCTGAGCACAGGGTGAGCCGGGTCTACCGGAAGCCGAACGCCGTGAACGCGCTCCCAGGCGCGAATGCGCACCTCGGGCGGATTGAGCGTGGAGGACTGCTCTGCCATCTCCTGCTGTCGGCGCTCAGCAGCCCGAAACTGTTCCAGCGCGAGACGGGACCGGTAATCGTTGATCAGCTCGCCAGGAGTCGCCGGAGGCGCAGACTGCGGGCTGAAGAGCCAGGAGCTCGAGGTCATGACATTCTCCTGCGCGTAGCGGTAGTCAATTGACTACGCATGCAGCGCCTTGTTTTCGAAATCCTTCCGCGCAACGCCATTCGTTGCCGGAATAATCCACGTATGCATTCGCGGGCATCTTGAGCTCGAGACACTTGGCGCTCTCTGCACGGAAGCCGCGCTCACATTTCCATTCGCTGCCGCTGGCATCGAGGTAGCCGTTCGCCGGCACATCGATGGCCGCACAGGCCTCACCGCGCCTGACGAACCCCCGCTCGCATTTCCAGTCATCGCCAGTGCGCACCAGGTAACCATTGGCCGGCACCTTGATCGCGGCACACTTTTCGTCAGAAACGCGGAAGCCGCGTTCGCATTCCCAGCCGCGCCCATAGGACGAATCCACCGAATAGCCATTCGCCGGAACGGCGATGCGCGCGCAGGCATCCCCGGCTTCGCGATAGCCGCGCTCGCACTGCCAGCCCTTGCCGAACGATGAATCGTCCGCATAGCCGTTGGCCGGCACCTTGATGGCCAGGCATTGCTGGTCCACCTTCATGAAGCCGCGGTTGCAATCCCACCCACTGCCGGAGGTGGAGAGAAAGCCATTAGCGGGCACCGCCACGGCGGCACAATTGTCATGGATCTTCTTGAAGCCGCGGTCGCAGTCCCACCCCGTACCGTAACGGCTGGCGCGAGCATTCGCCGGCATGCCCGAATTCGCCTGCGCCTCGACGAGACCTGCGGCCGCAACCAGCAGCACGGCGGCGAGCACCCAGCGCGGCGCACAGACACGCAATCCCTTTGACTCGATGCTCAATGGAGACTCCTTGGATTCCACCGAGGTGGGTCCCTGGGCGGACGCCAGCGAGACGTTCGGCCAATCAGTCAGTGGGGTTGAGGGGGTTTCCGGAAACACTGCAGGCGCGGGTCCGCCATCATCTGCGACACGCTCACGCGAGCGCCACGCTTCACCGGTATTGGACGAACCAGCTCGTCCCTGTCGAGTGCTCAGTGTGCGCTTCGGAGGCCGGAATTGATATCTAAATCTTGCCGCGGAAGTGGCTCGCGAGGGCCACTGCGCGCTACTCAGATGTCGCCGTTCTCACCAGATTCCGGCCGGCTTCCTTGGCTGCGAACATCGCGGCATCGGCGCGCGTGAGCAGGCTTTCGAGGGTCTCGTTCGGTTTGCAGTGGGCCACCCCGATGGAAATGGTGACGTTGCCGATGGGCTCACCCTCCGGCCTGCGCACGCGGCCTTTGGCGATGGCCTGGCGCAGCTGCTCGGCGAGTGCCTGCGCGCCCGAGAGCGTTGTCTGCGGCAACAGGACGGCGAATTCTTCACCGCCCATGCGCGCGGCGACGTCGCGCCCCTTGATGCTGGAGCGAATGACCTCTCCCACCGCACCCAGCACCTTGTCGCCGAGAACATGGCCGTAGGTCTCGTTCACTTCCTTGAAGCGATCCACATCGATGAACAGCAGCGCACAGGTGGCAAGCGTTCCATACTGCTTCTGCAGCACGCCGGCGTCGTGATCGAACCCGCGCCGATTGCGCAGACCCGTGAGCGAATCGGTCAACGCCTGCGTGCGGGCTTCGGCCAGCCGCTCCTGCAAATCGGTTACTTCACGCGCGTTGGCATCCATGCGCTCCGCCAGGGCGCCGGTCGAGACACGCATCTGCCGTGTGTCGCCAAGCAGGCCGGACACGAGGGCCTGGATCGCCATCTGCTCCAACGGCCCCTCGAGCTCCTTCGTACGTAGCTCGAGATTCGTGGTGAAGCGCGACAGGTCGGCGCCGGCGCTGCGCGCGCTCGCCATTACTTCCTGAAGCACGGAGTTCAGCAGATGAGTGACGCGTTCGGAGGCGCGCGATTCTCGAACGGCGATGTACGATTGGTAAAGCACCGCCACTTCGTCGTCCGAGAGGGGGAAGCCCGCGTCGAGACGCGACTGCAGGGCTGCGGACAGCGCTTCGTTGACTCCGGCAACGTGTTCGTACCAGACGGCGTAGGTGCAGGGGTTGAAAGCGGCCGGCTGCTTTGCCATGAGAGGCAGCGCCTGGCGCAGGTAATGAACAGTGCTGTCGCGGGTTTGCGCGTAATTCAACGGAGACACTCTTTCAGGAGCGCATCCGAGCGCGAAGGAAGTCAGAACATCGAGTCGATTCGCCGGGCCCTCTCGCGACCCAACGCCGTCGCGCGACACAGGTCACCGACGAACGCGCACATCATACGGTGTTCGGGCGAGCCAGTAACGATTCTCCTGCGGTACGGTTCCACAAAATCGAGCAGCGGCGCGCGCGCCAGCGGCAATATTCGGCAAGTCCGCGCGCGATTCTCGGGACCGAAACGAGCCCCAGCGCGTTGTTGTTGACGCGGCCCGAAAATTCGCAGGCCAGGAGCACCCATGAGCGATGTCGAACTCACCCCATTCCGAGCAGGGGTGCCCTTTGCTTGCGGAGCCATCTGGGACGGCGGCGGCACCAACTTCGCCCTCTTCTCCGCCCACGCCACCAAAGTGGAGCTCTGCCTGTTCGACCGGGCGGGCGAGCGCGAGGAACGCCGCATCGAACTGCCGGAATTCACCGACCAGATCTGGCACGGCTACCTGCGGGATGTCGGTCCCGGAACCGTTTACGGCTACCGGGTGCACGGCCCTTACGAGCCCGACGCCGGCCATCGGTTCAACCCCAACAAGCTGCTTCTGGACCCCTGTGCACGCGCGCACATCGGCGACATCAAATGGAACCCGGCTTGTTTTGGATACACCATCGGTGCGAAAGACGAGGACCTTTCGTTCGACGAGCGCGACAGCGCGCCGTTCATGCCGAAGAGCGTGGTCGTCGACCCCAACTTCGACTGGCACGGCGCCCCGCGTGGGCGTTTCATTCCGTGGGAACACACCATCGTGTATGAAACCCACGTCAAGGGATTTACCAAGCGCCATCCGGCGGTAGCCGAGCATCTGCGCGGAACTTATGCCGGGCTCGGCACGAAAGAAGTCATCGAGTACGTGAAATCACTCGGTGTTACCGCCATCGAGCTGTTGCCGGTACACACGTTCCTCAACGACAACCATCTGCTCGAGCGCGGGCTCTCTAACTACTGGGGCTACAACAGCATCGGCTTCTTCGCGCCGGACCCGCGTTACGCGGCGGACCGCGCCAACAGCTTGCGCGAGTTCAAGGAAATGGTGGCGCGCTTCCACGACGCCGGCCTCGAGGTGATTCTCGATGTGGTCTACAACCACACGGCCGAAGGCAACGAGCGCGGCCCTACCCTTTCATTCCGCGGTCTGGACAACGCGTCATACTATCGGCTGCTGCCGGACAAGCAGCGTTACTACATCAACGACACGGGCACGGGTAACACACTGAATCTCTCGCACCCGCGAGTCATCCAGATGGTCACGGACAGCCTGCGTTACTGGACCACCGAGATGCATGTGGACGGGTTTCGTTTCGACCTCGGCACCATCCTCGCGCGCGAACCGAACGGCTTCGATAACCAGAGCGGCTTTCTCAAGGCCGTGTGCCAGGACCCAATTCTCGCCACCGTGAAACTGATTGCCGAGCCGTGGGATTGCGGCCCGGGCGGATACCAGGTGGGCGGGTTTCCGCCCGGCTGGAGCGAGTGGAACGACAAATTCCGCGATACCGTGCGGGACTTCTGGCGACAGGAGGCGAGTCCCGCGGAACTGGCGCCGCGCCTCACAGCGTCCGGAGACATGTTCAATCACCTGGGGCGGCGCCCCTCCGCGTGCGTGAATTTCATCACTGCGCATGATGGCTTCACGCTCAACGATCTCGTCAGCTACAACGAAAAGCACAACGAGGCTAACGGCGAAGACAACAACGACGGCCACTCTCACAATCGCTCGTGGAACTGCGGCGCCGAAGGCCCGACCGGCGAGACAGAGATCAACGAGCTACGCGCGCGCCAAATGCGCAACCTGCTGGCGACGCTGCTGTTGTCTCAGGGTGTGCCGATGATGCTGGCCGGCGACGAATTCGCGCGCACCCAGAATGGCAACAACAACGCGTACTGCCAGGATAACGACATCAGCTGGCTGAACTGGGACATCGGCGAGCCAGGCCAGGCGCTGATCCAGTTCGTGAAGACGCTTACCGCGATGCGGCACGAATATCCGGTGCTGCGGCGAACACGCTTCTATACAGGGGAGTACAGCAAGGAGCTGGAGGTAAAGGACCTCACGTGGATCAACGCGAACGGCAACGAGCTGGAAGCCGCGGACTGGGGCGACGGCAACATGCGGTGCTTCGGCATGTTGATGGATGGCCACTCGCAAGCCACCGGCATGCGCAAGCGCGGCGAAGACGCATCGATTCTGCTGGTGATGAACTCACACCATGACCTGGTGGAGTTCAGTTTGCCGACTACGGCCGGTGGCAAGCACTGGGTGCGGGTGATGGATACCAACCTGGTGGAGGCGGATGCGGCGCAGTTTCAGGCGGGGGATAAATATGGGGTGACCGGGAGGTCGATGTTGGCCTTTAAACTTCAAACCTGAAGGCCTTTGCAAAAAAAACTCCTAACGATCTAGTTTCCACCACGTTGGCAACAACCTGTTGATTTCCGGCCTCTCGAACCGATCATCAATCAAATAAAGCACCCCTCTATCTGAGGTAGCGCGAATCACCCGCCCCGCCGCCTGCACAACCTTCTGCAACCCGGGATACAAGTAGGTGTATTCGTATCCGGCACCGAACATCGCATGCATACGCCTCTGCGTCTGCTCGTTCACCGCATTGATCTGCGGCAATCCTAACGTCGCAATGAACGCACCGATGAGCCGCGACCCCGGCAGGTCGATGCCTTCCGCAAAAACCCCGCCGAGCACGGCAAACCCGACCCCCTGCCCGCCTTCGCAAAAGCGCGCGAGATAGGCGGTGCGGTCCGCCTCAGGCATGCCGCGGCTCTGAGTCCAGATCGGAATTCCGGGGTGCCGCGCTTCCACCAGCGCGGCAACGCGATTTAGATAGTCGAAGCTGCTGAAGAAGGCGAGGTAGTTACCCGGCTGCGCCTCGAACTGCCGGGCCACGAGGTCAGCAATGGGCACCAGAGACCGCTCCCGATCCAGATATCGCGTAGAGATGGTGCGCACCAGCTTCACGGAGAGTTGATCCGGATGAAACGGCGAACGCACATCGAGCCACGCCACAGCTTCGGGTAATCCCAGAATATCCCGGTAAAACGCGTGCGGTGCGAGCGTGGCTGAAAACAGAACCGTCGCATGGGCTGCGGCAAAACGTGGCGCCAGGAATCGGCGCGGCACGATGTTTCGCAGGCACAGAACGGAATACGGAATCGAGCCATCCGCGGCGGCCGGCGCGTCGGGCGCGGTGATCTCGAAAAGCGTGTCGTCATCCAGCTCCGCGGCGAGCCGGCAGAAACGCAAGCCTTCGAAGAAGAACGTCTGCGCCGGCTCGTCGAGCTCGAGTTTGTCGACACTGAGATACTCGGTAACCCGCGATATGTACTTGTCCAGCGCGGCCAGGAGCGGCGCGGGCAAGCTGTCGTACACGCGATAGGTTTCGCTCTGCGCCTGGATAGCTGAATTCCACGCGCGACTCACGCGATCGAGAGCCGATTTCAAGGCGTGGGGCGCGGCACTGCGGCCCGCGTCAAACACGGCTCGGTCCAGC
>JBDTUL010000069.1:0-16573 GCA_040007735.1 Gammaproteobacteria bacterium
ACCGGATCCACCCGCACCGGATCCACCCGCACCGGATCCGCAGCCGCCCGCCGGTGGCGGCTCGACGGTCGGGCTCGACGCGCGCCCCAGCAACACCACGTGCCTTGCCACGGATCAGCCGAATCTCGGCACGTCCATCGCGACCACGCGCGTGTTTCCGAATCTGCAGTTCCAGTCGCCGTTGCTGATGCTTCAGGCGCCCGGCGACAGCTCGAAGTGGTATCTCGTCGAACAGCGAGGCGTGGTGAAGGTGATCAACAACGTCGCCGACCCAACCACCACCACAACGTTCGTCGATCTGCAGGGCCGCGTGAACAGTTCGTTCTCGGAAGGGGGCCTGCTCGGCATGGCGTTCGACCCTTCGTATGCCACCAATGGGCGCGTCTATCTTTCGTACACACACAACCCCACTTCGGGCGGTGTACTGGAGTCGCGCATCTCGCGATTCACCCTGTCTGGCGGAGTGCTCGATCCCGCGAGCGAGCAGGTGCTGCTCACCCTCGGGCAACCCTATGAAAACCACAACGGCGGCAACATCGCTTTCGGGCCCGACGGCTTTCTGTACGCCGGTTTTGGCGATGGCGGCAACGGCGGCGATCCCGGCAATCGCGCACAAAACCGCAGCCTGTTGTTCGGCAAGCTGCTGCGCCTCGATGTCAGCGGCACAGGTGCGTACACCACTCCTGCCGACAATCCGTATGCCGGCAACGCGCGGTGTGCGACAGGCACTGCCGTTGGCACCGCCTCGTGTCCGGAGATCTACGCCTACGGCCTGAGAAATCCGTGGCGGTGGAGCTTCGATCGCGCCGCGCCGACGCCGGACATCTGGCTCGCGGATGTCGGGCAGAACAATTGGGAAGAAGTGGATCGCATCGAGCGCGGCGGCAACTACGGCTGGCGCTTCCGCGAAGGCCTGCATTGCTACAATCCGTCGACGAATTGCCCGGTCACGGCGAATGGCGCACCTCTCATCGATCCGGTGGCGGAGTATGACCACACGCTCGGGCAGTCGATCACCGGCGGCTACGTGTATAGGGGCACCGCCATCCCCTCGCTCGTCGGGCGATACATTTTCGGCGACTTCGGTTCGGGCCGCATTTTCGCGCTGATTCCGGATTCGGGTGGCACCCTGCAGCGGACGCAACTGCTCGCATCAGGCCTGGGCATCAGTTCGTTCGCGCAAGGCAATGACGGCGAGCTCTATGTGTTGAACTACGGCTCCGGCACCAACGGCACCGTGTTCAGGATCGGCGCCGGCTCCGCAACGCCCACGAACCCCATCAAACCTTTGCTCTCACAAACGGGCTGTGTCAGCGCAAGCGACCCGACTCAACCGGCGGCGGGTCTCATTCCCTATGCACCCAACGCACCGTTCTGGTCCGATGGCGCAAGCAAGGCGCGTTGGATGGCATTACCCGACGGCCAGAAGATCACGGTCGGTACGGACGGCGACTGGTCGTTCCCGAACGGCACCGTGCTCGTGAAGAATTTCACATTGGACAGCCAGCTCATCGAGACGCGCCTGTTCATGCGTCACACGGACACCGGCAACTGGGGTGGCTACACGTATCGCTGGAACGCCCAGCACACCGATGCTGCGCTCGTCAGCGGCGGCCTCATCGCCGACGTCGGCGGCCAGAACTGGATCTACCCGAGCGAAGCGCAGTGCCTGCAGTGTCATACAAATGCTGCCGGCCGCAGCCTCGGCCTCGAGACACGCCAGTTGAACAGCACGCTGAGCTACCCCGCCAGCGGTCGCAGCGGCAATCAGCTCGCAACGCTGGATGCCATCGGCATGTTCACGACGACGTTGACCGTGATGCCCGCCTATCCGGATCCGGCCAATACCACGCAGCCGCTCGGTGACCGGGCCCGTGCCTATCTGCACACGAACTGCGCTCAGTGCCATCGGCCCAGCGGGGGAACGCCAGTCAGCCTGGACCTGCGTTACTCCACCGCCATCGGCTCCACGAACACGTGCAACACCACTCCGTCGTCGGGCGATCTAGGCGTCTCCGGCGCGAAAGTGATACTGCCGGGCGATGCGGCCCGCTCCGTTCTGTACCTGCGCATGAGCCGGCGGGACGCGAACCAGATGCCGCCGGTCGGCAGCCATCTGGTCGACACACAAGGCGCCGCCCTCCTGCAGCAGTGGATCAACGGCATGGGCACCAGCTGCCAGTAAGCGCATCGCCGACGCATCGCCGATCCCTCAGCCGCGCGCCTTGCGCCCCCTCCGGGCAGACGGCCTCGCGTATCGCGGTTGCTGCAATCCCGCCACCCTGTAATCCTTGCGCCCCCCGGGAGGGCTCACAGAATGCCGAAGTTGACTGCTTTCAAAGCTTACGACGTGCGCGGTCGCATGCCAGACGAGATCAATGACGCGCTCGCGCGCGATATTGGCCGCGCCTATGCCGCTTTCGTGAAACCCAAGCGGGTGGCGGTGGGGTACGACATTCGCCTCTCCAGCCCCTCGCTCGCCAACGCGCTGAAGGCAGGTCTGAAGGAAAGCGGCGTCGACGTGCTCGACATCGGCCTGTGGGGCACCGAGGGCGTTTATTTCGCCACGTTCGCCGAAGGCCTCGACGGCGGCATCATGGTGACCGCCAGCCACAATCCGCCGGATTACAACGGCATGAAATTCGTGCGCGAGGGGTCACGCCCCATCAGCGCGGACACCGGCCTCAAGGACATGGCGGCCCTCATCGAGTCCGGCAAGTTCCCGGCGCCCGCGGCGACCCCGGGTACCGAGCAGCCGCTCGACATCCGCAAGAAATACCTCGAGCACCTGCTGGGCTACGTGGATCTCAAGAAGCTCAAGAAACTGAAGGTGGTCGTGAACGCCGGCAATGGCGGCGCCGGCCTGATCGTGGACCAGATCCAGCAATACCTGCCGTTCGAGTTCATCAAGGTGAATCACCTGCCGGACGGCACGTTTCCGAACGGCGTACCGAACCCGATGCTGGAGGAAAACCGCGCGGCCACCACCGAAGCCATCCGCCGCACCGGGGCGGACGTGGGCCTGGCGTGGGATGGCGACTACGACCGCTGCTTCTTCTTCGATGAGCACGGCACGTTCATCGAGGGTTACTACCTCGTGGGCCTGCTGGCGGAAGTGTTCCTGAAGCGCGAGCCTGGGGCGCGCATCGTCCACGACCCGCGGCTCACCTGGAACACCATCGACATCGTGCGCCAGAACGGCGGTGAGCCGGTGCTGTGCAAATCCGGGCACGCCTTCATCAAGGCCCGCATGCGCGAAGTGGATGGCGCCTACGGCGGCGAGATGAGCGCGCACCACTACTTCAGGGAGTTCTCCTACTGCGACAGTGGCATGATCCCCTGGCTGCTCGTGCTGCAGACCATCAGCGAGCGTGGCAAATCGCTGTCAGAGCTGGTGGGGGAGCGCATGCGGATGTTTCCGGCGAGCGGCGAGATCAACCGGCACCTGAAGACGGATGCGAAATCGGTGCTGGCGCGTGCGCAAAAGGTGTACGAGAAAAATGCTCTGTCGGTCGATTTCACCGATGGCCTGTCGATCGAGTTTCCCGAGTGGCGCTTCAACCTGCGCGGCTCCAACACCGAGCCGCTGGTGCGGCTGAATGTGGAGTCGCGGGCTAATGAGGCGCTGATGCGCGAGAAGACCGAGGAATTGCTGGCGCTGCTGGATGGGTGAGGCGCCGGGCAGGGCCGCCGCCAAAACGAAAAAGGGCCCGCTCTGCACTGAGTTGGGCCTCAAAATGATCGGGCACGTCTGTTGCTTAGAACCGCTCCGCTATGAATACAGCCGCAGCTGGCGAGTGGATGGGGGAGGGCGCGGTGTCCTTGGGGAAACCGTTGCGCATTCTGATTGCTGAAAACCACCCGGACTTGAGCGAAGCCGTCGCTCGCATCATCGATTGCGAGCCCGACATGGAGTGTGTCGGGCAAGTGCCGAACGTGTCGGAGGTGGTAGACGCCGCGCGCACATCCGCGGCGGACGTGGTAATTCTCGACCTCTCGCTTCAGGGCGGCAGCAGCATGCAGCTCATCGAGCAGCTGGTGACGAGCCTGCCGTCCGTGCGCATCGTGGTGTTCAGTGGGCTGGCCAATGCGGAAGAGGCGGCTCGCGAGACCAAGCGGCGGGGGGCGGCGGAGTTCGTGCCCAAAGGCACGGATTTCAATGTTTTGCTGGATGCCCTGCGACGCGGCGGGCCGCCAGCCTAGCCCGCGGGCCCTTTCGACGCTGGCGGCGGCGGTCGTTACCCGCCTCTTTTCCCCTTTCTGAATGTCGTCTAATCTGGCGACTAATCCGATTTTTGAAGCCTTTATCGCCAGAAAAGGCGATTTAGTCCAGCACTTCATCTAATTTAGATAAGTCGTCACTACTGGCAATTTACCGTGAAAAACAAGTTCTAATCGCCTAAACTGGCGATATATGAATGTCACTACCGAGGCGACCGACGCAGCCATTCTGGGCCAGCTCGGTTCGCGACTGGCGCGGCATCGACTGCAGCGAAACATGACGCAAGCGCAAGCTGCGACAGTCGCGGGGCTGTCCAAGCGTACGGTCGAACGCATTGAGGCGGGCGAGTCCACGCAGCTTACGAATCTCGTTCGTCTCTTTCGCGCGCTGGGTCTCGACCAGCAGTTCGCTGCGCTCGTCCCGGAGTTGCCGCCCAGCCCCATTCAGCAACTCGACAGCCGATCGAAGGGCCGTCGCCGCGCGTCGTCGCGTCGGAACGCGGTGCCTGTCGCGCGTGCGTGGAGCTGGAAGGAGGAGAAATGACCTCCCTCGCGGAAGTGCGGCTATGGGGCCGTCGTATTGGAGCGGCTTCGCTGGAAGATGGCGCAGCTCATGCGGCCTTTCAATACGACCCCGAATTCGCTACAAGCGGCATACAGATCGCCCCGCTGATGATGCCGCTCTCGGATCGGGTGTTCGTGTTTCCGGATTTGCCGGTGCGCACCTTCAAGGGCCTGCCAGGGCTGCTGGCCGACTCGCTTCCCGATCGCTTTGGCAACGCGCTCATCGATGCATGGCTGGCCACCCAGGGCCGCACGCCAGACAGTTTCAACTCGCTAGAGCGGCTCTGCTACGTGGGCGCGCGAGGCATGGGCGCACTCGAGTTCATGCCTGCCCTCGCCCCGCAGCCGCAGCGCTCCGAAAAAGTCGCGATCGATCGGTTGGTCGAGCTGGCCTCCGCGGTGCTGACCCGGCGCAATCAACTGAGTGCCTCGTTCGACCAACCCGCCCGGGAATCGGCATTGCATGACATTCTGCAGGTGGGCACCTCGGCCGGCGGCGCACGCGCGAAAGCCGTCATCGCGTGGAATCCGCAAACGCAGGAGGTGCGCTCGGGTCAGGTCGCCGCAGACGCCGGATTCGAGTACTGGCTCATCAAGTTCGACGGCGTCGCCGGAAACAAAGACAAGGAACTCGAAGAGCCGAAAGGCTACGGCGCAATCGAGTACGCCTACTACCACATGGCCCGCGCAGCGGGCATCACGATGAGCGAGTGCCGATTGCTGGAGGAGAACGCTCGCCGTCACTTCATGACCCGGCGTTTCGATCGGCTGGAGGGCGGTGCAAAACTTCACATGCAATCGTTGGCTGCGCTGGCGCACTACGACTTCAACAGTGCCGGCGCTTATTCCTACGAGCAGGCGCTGCTGGCGATGCGCAGGCTGGAGTTGCCGATGGCGTCGATCGAGGAGCAGTTCCGTCGCGCGGCGTTCAACGTCATCGCCCGCAACCAGGACGACCACGTCAAGAACATCGCATTCCTCATGGGTCGAGACGGTGCATGGTCGCTTTCGCCCGCGTTCGACGTGACGTACAGCTATAACCCGGCCGGCGACTGGACCTCAAGCCACCAGATGACTTTGAACGGCAAGCGTGATGGCTTTACCGTCGCCGATTTCACCCAGTTCGCCAAGGTGGCTTCGCTGAAGCGCGGGCGGGAAAAAGTAATTCTGGGCGAAGTGCGCGAAGCCGTGTCGGGGTGGCCTGGCTTTGCGGAACAGGCGGCGGTGACCGTCGCCTGGCGTGATCAGATCAAACGTAATTTGCGACTTGAGCTTCCGCTCAAATAATCAAGTAGTAGCGAGGGGGATACGCCTCCCGGCCGCCCGGGGATTTAGAGCTGCCCTCAATCACCGGGCGGCTGAGAGCGTCTCTTTTAGCGCATCAGGCAGCTAAGCAGCAGGCGGCTTACTCAACCACTTCTGCAAACTCTGGCAAGCCCTTCCAGCAGCCTTTCCATCCCAACGATCAGGCCGCTTCCCTTTGGGCCACTGGCCCTTCAACGCCGACTGCACAGCGCCCACGAGCTGATCTGCGCCGAGCAGCCGGTTGGTGCCTTCGGTCACCGTTATCGGGCGCTCGGTGTTTTCGCGCAGCGTGGCGCAGGGAATGCCGAGGTAGGTGGTCTCTTCCTGCAACCCGCCTGAATCGGTCACCGCTATCGTGCAGCGGGCGACGAGGTTCATGAATTCGATGTAGCCGAGCGGCTCGGTCGCCACGATGCGCGGGCTGCCGGTGATCTCGCCGAGAAGCCCGAATTCCTCGAGTCGTCGGCGCGTGCGCGGGTGAATGGCGAACACGATGCGCAAATCCTTCGACAACTGGACGAGCGCCGCGACCAGCACCGCCAGCTTCTCGCGATGGTCCACGTTCGAGGGCCGATGCAACGTGACCACGGCATAAGGCTCGCCTTCGAGCCCGAGTCGCTTGCGGGTATCCGCGCCCTCGATGCGATCGCGCAGCATCTCGAACGAGTCGATCATGATGTTGCCGATGCAGTCGATCTTGTCCTGAGGCACGCCCTCGGCGCGCAGGTTGACGTCGGCATCCGGCGAGGGGGTCCACAGCAGGTCTGCGATGGCGTCTGTGACCAGCCGGTTGATCTCTTCGGGCATCGTGCGATCCCGGCTACGCAGGCCGGCTTCCAGATGCACCACGGGGATGCACAGCTTGGCGCCCACCATGGCGCACGCGGCGGTGGCATTCACATCGCCCACCACGATGACCACGTCCGGCCGCTCGCGGCCGCAGACGGCCTCGTACGCGATCATGGTGCGACCGGTCTGCTCGGCATGCGAGCCGCTCCCGACCTCCAGGTGATGCGCCGGTTCAGGGAGACGCAGGTCACGAAAAAACGCATCCGACATGTTGGCGTCGTAGTGCTGCCCGGTGTGGACGATGCGCGGACTGCACCAGCTTTCCCGCGCGAGCGCATGGTAAAGCGGAGCCACTTTCATGAAGTTCGGCCGCGCGGCCGCGATCAGATGGACGACTGTTGAGGTCAAGCGGGTAGCCCGGAATAGCCTGTCAGCACGGGAGCTTAGCGGAATATGACGCCCTTCAGTGTGACCCGGGCGGCGTACCGGAATGGGCACGATGGTCCGCCGCTCGGACAGCCTCGCCGGAAAGCGCCATCGAGCGCCCGCTCCGTCCGAGCTCACGCGAATTTTTTGCGTTGTCGCCGGGGACCGACACTGGTCATTCGCCATTGAGAGCGGGTACCTTGCACGCTCTTTTCAACCCGAACCCGACGCAGGTGACCTATGGCACTTTGGAAGGACACGACTCCTGGAACGACTGGACAGACGCCGGTGCCGCCCGCGAAGGAATTCTCGCGTGAGCCGGAGCGGACCAACGTCGCGCCGCTCAATCCGGACACCACCAAACGCCATAAGGAACGCCTGGAGATGAAAGAGTCCGTCATCGCCTCCGACCTGACCATCGAAGGCAAGATCGTAGGGTCGGGCCACGTCCGCATTGCGGGCCGCTTCAAAGGCGACGTGCAGGTCGATGGCAATCTCACCATCGATACCGGGGCCAACGTAGATGGCCAGGTGCGTGCCCAGGTCGTCACTGTCGGTGGCGAGCTCAAGGGCAACATCGAAAATGCCAAGCGCGTCGAGCTGCTCGAAGGCGGCATCATCAATGGCGACGTGAAGGCTGGTTCACTCACCGTCGCCGCCGGTTCGCGCATGCGCGGCCAGGTGGAATTCGGCTGGGAAGACGACGCTGCCGGTAAGAAGGGCGCCATCGAAGCCAAAGGGTTCGGCACGGCCACATGAGCGCGGTCCGCCCGGAGAATCCGGGCAAAACGCGCACCTGTCCGCATTGCAAGGCAGTCATTCTCGAAAGCGCGCCTGTCTGCCCGGGCTGTCGACACCACCTTCGTTTCGGCTCGGATGCCGGGCCGAAGGTGGCTGCCCGTACGGCCCTCCACATCGAAGGGAAGATCACGCATCCCCCCGGGGAAGACCCCTGGGAGTACAGCGTGGTCGTCTTCATTCGCAACGAGAAGAATGAAGAAGTCGCGCGTCACGTCATCAACGTGGGCGCGCTGGCGAAGTCGGAAGAGCGCATCGTCAGTCTCGCAGTGGATGTGATGCCGTCCTCCCGGCAGGCGGTCGCGCCCGCACCGAAGCCCGCGGTTCCCGCCGCCGGCCAGTCGCCGCTCGCTGCCGCGCGCGCACCGCTCGTTACCCCGCCGCCGCCAGCGGCGCAAAGGCCGGCCGCCACCCAGGCTCCGCCACCCGGCAAGCCGCTGCCGCCCGCCGCATCGTCGCTCAGTCCGCCAAAGCCGGGCGACCCGTATACCTCGCCGTTCGGGCGCGGACCCAAGCCGCGCTAGCGCTCTCCGCACGCACCCCTGCGCCGACGGCAGTGGCGCGTCAGTGGCAGATGCGGCACGATGCGCGCCGATGACGCGGCGCTCTCGCCCGAAGGGCGCGCCACTGATCACTAACCGTTGTGGGCGGCCGCCGCCCGGGCACTCTATCGTTGAAGGCGGAAACCCGCGTGGCCTCTCGGCTCGTCCAGCTCGGCGATTTCTCGTTCCGATATCGGGGCTACCTGCTGCCCGTTGCTGTCCTGCTGCTCATCCTGCCGAGCCCGCATTTCTTTGTCGACCCCGCCTGGGCAGGCATCGCCGGGTTCGCCATCGCGGTGTTCGGCCAGGCGCTCCGCGTCATGACAATCGGTCTCGCCTACATCATTCGCGGCGGCAAGAACCACCGCGTGTATGCCGAGACGCTCGTGACCACGGGGCTGTATTCCCACTGCCGCAACCCGATGTACGTGGGCAATTTCTTCCTGCTGCTGGGCTTGGCCGTCGTCTCGAATTCATGGCTCTTTGCGCTCGTGGGCGTGCCCCTCAGTCTGGGCATGCACAAGGCCATCGTGGCCGCCGAAGAGCACTTCCTGCGAACCAGGTTCGGCTCGCAGTTCGAGGCGTACTGCGCTCGCGTGAATCGCTGGGTTCCGCGCCTCGGCGGGCTGCTCACCACGGTTCGCAGCATGCAGTTCGAATGGCGCCGCGTGGTGCGCAAGGAATACGCGGCGACCTTCGACTGGTTCTCGGCCACCGCCCTCGTGGTGCTGGTGAATCTGTGGCGCTCGGACGGTTTCGACGATCACCCGGCCCTGACCGCGTTGATGGCTGTCGTGATCGTGGCGCGCTTCATCCTGTGGCTGGCCGCGCGGCAAATGAACAAAGCGGATACGGCTGTGTCCGCTGGCGCCTGACGCTGACAAAAAATTCCTGAGGTGACGCCCATGGCTCGAGACGTGCTCTTCCAGGAAGAAAATGCCGCGCGCGATTTCACCTTCGACAAGAAGGTGGCGCAGGTATTCGACGACATGGTTTCGCGCAGCGTGCCGTTCTACGACGAGCTGCAAACCATGCTCGCAGACCTGGCACTGCAGTTCGTTCCCTCGCAGGACGGCGCGGTGTGCGACCTGGGTTGTTCGACCGGCACGACCATCGATCTCATTCTTTCCAACCCCTCGTGTCCGCCCACGACGCATGCGTATGGAATCGACAACGCGCCGGCGATGCTCGACCAGGCGAAGGAGAAGCTCGAGGCTCACGTGCGCGCCAGGCGCGTGACGCTCACCACTGCGGATCTCGACAGCGACCTCAAGTTGCCGGAGGTGAACGTGGTGCTCATGAACTGGACCCTGCAGTTCGTGCGGCCCATCCACCGCGAAGGCCTGCTCAGGCGCATCTACACGAGCCTGAGGCCGGGTGGGGCGCTGCTGCTGGCGGAAAAGGTGCTGGTGGAAGACTCTCTCCTGAACCGTCTCTATATCGAGCTGTACTATCGGTACAAATCGAAGCAGGGATACACGGCCGAAGAAATCCAGCGCAAGCGCGAGTCGCTCGAGAATGTGCTGGTGCCCTATCGCGTGGATGAAAATGTAGAACTGCTGAAGCGTTGCGGTTTCTCGACCGTCGACACCTGCTTTCGCTGGCTCAACTGGGCGGCGTTCGTGGCGATTCGAAAGTAGTCGCCGGGCAAAGCGTCCGCACGAGTCACTATTGCCCGAAAGGGGTTGCGTTCGGGCCCGCTTGAGACTTAGCGTGGGCCTTCGCCAGGGGGCGAATGTCTGACTAGGAAGGGCATGCCGGAAGCCGCCGGTCCGCAAGTCGTTTTCAGGACCGCTTCGCGCGGCGCGGCCGGCGTTACGCTGCTGTGCGCTGCCTTGCTCATCGGCTGCGCGCTCGACGTTCCGGTGCTGCGCACTCTGCTTCCTCAATCCCTCACCTTGCGGGCCGATACCGCGCTCATGCTCGCGTTGGGTCTGCTCGTGGTGTTTGCCGCGGCTCTCTGGTGGAACACGCGTTCACTCGTGCAGGCAGAAGCGCGCATCCTGCATCGGGATCGTCTCTACTCGATGCTCAGCCACTGCAACCAGGCCATCGTTCACGCGCGCAGCGCTGATGACCTGCTGCCGCAGATTTGCCGCATTGCCTGCGAGGAGGGTGAGTTCAGGCTGGCGTGGATCGGCTGGCTCGATGACTCGAGCGGGAAAATCTCGACGCTGGCAAAACATGGCGATGAGTCGTACATCGACGCGCGCGAGGAGGGTGCGCCCCCTGCCGTGCCCGTCTCGCCTGAGACGACTACCGATGATCCGGTGTCAGAGTGCATTCGCCGCGCTCACCACGTTGTCGTCAACGACGTGCAACATGCGGCGGGCACCGCGCACTGGCTCGTGCGGGCCAAGCGGCACGGCGTCGGCTCCCTCGCCTCGTTTCCTGTTCTGTTTCAGGGCCGCGCCAGTGGCGCGCTCACCGTCTATTCGTCGCAGGCCGGCTCGTTCGGACACGATGAATTGCGGTTACTCGATGAAGTGGCGGGAGACGTGTCGTTCGCGCTGGACACGTTTGATAGGGAGGCACAGCGGCGCGCTGCCGAAGAGTCGCTGCGCGAGACCACGCACATGCTGCAAACCCTGGTGGACGCATCGCCGCTCGCCATTGTAGTCATCGACGCGAGCAAGCGCGTGCTGCTGTGGAGCCCTGCGGCAGAGCGCATGTTTGGGTGGAGTGGGGAGGAAGCCGTAGGCAAGGTGTTGCCCATCGTGCCGGAGGAGGACGTGTCGAAGATGCGCGCGTCCCGGCCGGATCGCCAGTTCGCGGTGGAGCGGCGCCGCCAGCGCAAGGATGGCACGCCGATCGATGTGAACCTGTGGAGCTCACCGTTGCAGGATGCGGGCGGCAGCATCATCGGCACCCTTGGCATCCTGGCGGACGTGACGGAGCGCAAACAGTTCGAGCGGCAGATTCGCCAGTCCCAGAAACTGGATGCGCTCGGCACCATCGCCGGCGGCATCGCACACGACTTCAACAACATTCTCACCGTCCTGCGCGGCAACCTGTCGCTCGCCCAGATGACGCTGCCTTCGGACCACGGCATGCGCGTCAGCCTTTCTGAAATGGACCAGGCCTGCAATCGCGCAGCGGACCTGGTGCGGCAGATTCTCACGTTCGGTCGCCAGCAGGAGCAGTTGCGCCAGGTCATCACGCTGCAGCCGGTGGTGCAGGAAGCCATGCAGCTTTTGCGCTCCACCATTCCTTCGGGCATCACCATTGAAACGCACATTCCACCGAATCTGCCCACGGTGATGGCGGACCGCACTCAGATTCACCAGGTGATCCTGAATCTCGGCATCAACGCATCCCATGCCATGGAGAGTCAGCGGGGGCGGCTGGTGCTGTCGCTCGAGGCCCTCGATGTGGATCTGGATCTCGCGGCCACCTGTCCGGAGCTGCATCCGGGCCGCTACGTGCGGCTCAGCGTGGAAGATACGGGCAGCGGCATGGATCGCGAGACCCTCGATCGTATCTTCGAGCCCTTTTTCACCACCAAGACAGCCGGGCGCGGCACGGGGTTGGGGCTCGCGGTAGTCCGCGGCATAGTGAAGAACCATGACGGCGCCATCACGGTGACGAGCGAGCCGGGGCGCGGCACGCACTTCGCGGTCTACTTCCCGGTGGTAGATGGCGAAGTCACAGGCAAGCACGCGCAAGTTGTCGAAGCCCTGCACGGTAACGGCGAGCGCGTGCTGTTCCTCGATGACGAGGAGCCGCTCGTGCGGCTGGCCAGCCGCATGCTCGAGCGGCTGGGCTATCGGGTCGAAGCTCACACCAGTGCGTCGGACGCGCTCGCGGTGTTCCGCAGCCGGCCCGGCGAATTCGATCTCGTGCTCACGGATCTCTCGATGCCCGGCGCCAGCGGCATAGATTTCGCGCGCAGCGTGCTGGATATCCGGCCGGAGGTGCCCGTGATCCTGACCACGGGGTACATCGATCCGGACGATCTCGATCTCGTGCAGCGGATTGGCGTGCGCGAAGTGATCCTGAAACCGACCACCATCGAAGAAATGGGCCGCTCGTTCCGGCGGTTGCTCTCGAGCCCCGTTCAGTAGAGGATCAGTTGCCATGAAGGCTGAACATCTTGCCGTCCGCAGGTCGCGCTGGTTCCAGGCTGGCGCAGTCATCGCGGCGGCTTTTGTCATGGCTTTGGCCATCGCGGCGCTGGGGTCGCAGGCGCAGGGAGCTGCCGCCGAGAGCAGTCAGGCTCCGCTGAAAATCGGCATCATCGGAACCGGCAACATTGGCGGCGCGCTTGCGAAGCTGTGGACGCAAGCCGGGCACGAAGTGCTCATCTCGTCCCGGCACCCGGATCAGCTGAAAGAGCTGGCGAAGTCCCTCGGCCCGAAGGCGCGGGTGGGCACGCCGCGGGAAGCTGCGGTGTTTGGCGACGTCGTGCTGCTTTCCATTCCCTATGGCGCCACTCCCGCGCTGGGGAAAGATTTGGCGGGCGAGTTGAAGGGAAAGATTCTGCTCGACACCGGTAACCCATACCCCGGCCGCGATGGCCCGATGGCGGAAGACGCTCGCAAGCGAGGCACCGGCGTTACGTCTGCGCAGTTCCTGCCCGGCGTGCGGCTGGTGCGTGCTTTCAATGCAATCGCAGCCGCTTCGCTTGCCAGTGAAGCGCATCGCTCAGGCGAGCAGGTTGCCATTCCTCTGGCGGGCGACGACGCGAAGGCGCTCTCCGTTGCGCAACGGTTGGTCCGGGACGCGGGGTTCGATCCCGTGGTCGTGGGTGGGCTGGCACGCGCGAAGGAATTCGATGTGGGCTCGCCGCCCTATGTAAAGCTGCTCACGGCCACCGAGCTGCGCAAACTGCTCAAGGCCGGTCCAAACCCCGGGAAGTGATTCCTTTACCGCTGCCGGGGTTTCCGGGTACAAGTCCGCGCTTATCTGAAACAGGGCGGCCGGCGCAATAACAATGAGAGTTTTCCTGGTGATCGCCGGGGCGCTGGTGGGCTTGTGGCTCTCTCAGAGTGGAGTCGCCGTGCTCGGTGCCGCCGTGGGCGCCGCGGTTGCGTACGCAGCCGTGGAGATCGCCTCCTGGCGCAAGCGGGTCGTTGAGCTCGAAAACGAGCTGACGGCGCTTCGCAAGCAAGCTTCCTCTCGCGCCGCCTCGCCGGCGCCGGCAGCCACGGCACCCGGTTGGGGCCGCCGAGCGGAGACTGGCGAGGAGCCTGTGCCAGCACCCGCTCCGGTGCGCGAATGGTTTCGCGACGAGGCCAACTCGCCAACGGCAACATCCACGCCAGCATCGGCACCGAACGAGCCCACCCGCACGGCAGTGCCCGTATCGGCGGCGACTTCTGTGGGCTCAGCTTCTGGCGGGTCGGTGTCTGTGGGCACTTACGAGAAATCCGCACCCTCGTGGCAACCCTCGCGTAATCCGCCGCAGCCGCCCGAGGAGCTCGCCGCCTTTCGCATCATTCGCGAGTTCTTCACCGGCGGAAATACGCTGGTGCGCGTGGGCATCGTCATTCTCTTTATCGGCGTGGCATTCCTGCTTCGCTACGTCGCCGAGCACACTCACGTCCCCATCGAGATGCGGCTGTCGGGCGTTGCCATCGGTGCGGTGGTTCTGCTCGCACTGGGCTGGCGGTTGCGCGAGAAGCGGGCAGGCTATGCGCTTGCGCTTCAGGGCGGCGCCATCGGCATCCTCTATCTGACAGTGTTCGCTTCGCTGCGGCTGTTTCACGTGTTGCCGGCTGGGCCGGCGTTCGCCGTGCTCGTGCTGCTTTGCGCCTTTTCCGCGGCGCTCGCCATTCTGCAAAACTCAATGGCCTTCGCACTGCTGGCCATCGGCTGCGGTTTTCTCGCACCAGTGCTTGCTTCGACTGGCGAGGGGAATCATGTGGTGCTGTTCAGCTACTACATGGTGTTGAACCTCGGCATTCTCGCCATTGCCTGGTTCAAAGCGTGGCGACCGCTCAACGTTGCGGGCTTCCTCTTCACGTTCGTCATCGGCACGGCGTGGGGCGTGTTGCGTTACAAGTCCGCTCTCTTTGCGAGCACGGAGCCGTTCCTCGTCGCGTTCTTCCTGCTCTACGTCGTCATCGCCATTCTGTTCTCGCTGCGGCAGCGGCCCGTTCTGCGCGGCTATGTCGACGGCACCATTGTGTTTGGAACACCCGTGGTGGCGTTTGGCCTGCAGTCCGCAATGGCGCATCAGTGGGAGTTTGCGCTGGCCTACAGCGCTGTTGCCGTCAGCGCGCTGTATCTGGTGCTTGCGTGGATGCTTCATCGTGGGCAGCGGGAAACCCAGCGATTGCTCGTCGAGGCGTTCATGGCGCTCGGCGTCGCATTCCTGACGTTGGCCGTGCCGCTTGCGCTGGATGGTCGCTGGAGCGCAGCGACCTGGGCACTGGAAGGCGCAGCTCTCGTCTGGGTCGGCTGCCGCCAGGGCAGGGCGCTGCCCCGAGTCTCCGGTACGTTGTTGCAGGCCGCGAGCGGCGTCATCTTCCTGTTCGACGCCGACGCGCCGTACGCAAAGATTCCGATTCTGAACAGCGCGTATCTGGGCGGCGTGATGATTGCCGTGGCGTCGGTTTTCGCGTCGCGCGCTTTGAATAACGCACGTGAACAGCTTCATGGCTACGAGCGCCCGTTCGCGCCGGCTCTGTTCTTCTGGGGGCTCATCTGGTGGCTCATCAGCGGAGTTACTGAGATCGTGCGGCACGTTCCGGATGCCTACGTGGCGGGCAGCGTCCTGGCGTTCTTCGCGGTTACGGCGCTCATCTCCAGCGAGCTGTACAGACGGCTTGCAATAAGTGCCGCGCGTTGGCCAGCGCTCGCGTTGCTCCCAGTGATGGTGGTGTTCGCGTTGGTGGTTTCCCGCGAGCTTCCGCATCCCTTCGCAGAAGGTTGCTGGGCCGCCTGGCCGCTGACGTTTCTCGCATTCTATTTTCTATGCCGGCGCCACGAAGGCGATGGGGCGGTATGGCCGGCGCGGGCACTACATAGTGTTGGCGCCTTGCTGCTGATTTCGCTAGTTACGTGGGAATTCGCGTGGCAGATCGACGAGGCAGTGCAGGGTGGTGGTTCGTGGCCGGCCATCGCCTGGGCGGTGGTGCCGGGTTTGGCTCTGTTCCTGCTGCCGAAGCTTGCGGATCGGGTGTCATGGCCGTTCGGCGAATATCGCGAGACGTACGTCGCCATCGTGGGTGGCGTGCTCGCAGGCTTCCTGATGGTGTGGAGTCTGGGGACGAATCTCTCGATGCGGGGCGACCCCTATCCTTTGCCGTATCTGCCGTTGCTCAATCCGTTGGATGTCGCGCAGATCTTCGCGCTGTTGGTGCTCGCGCGCTATGGGCTGCATATTCGTAGAACGCGATATGCGGTGCTGTCGAACCTGAAACCCGACGGGTTGGTATGGGCTCTGGCCGGGCTCGTGTTCGTCTGGTTGAATGCCGTGCTCCTGCGCACGCTGCACCACTGGGCGGGGGTGCCGTTCGAGGTGAATGCGTGGCTTGCCTCGACGCTGGTGCAAACTTCGCTCACCATTTTCTGGACGATTCTGGCGCTGGCGACGATGTTGTTCGCTACGCGAAAGTCGGCACGCATCGTGTGGATTGCTGGTGCCGTGTTGATGGCGGTGGTCATCGGCAAGCTGTTCCTGATAGACCTGTCGCGCGTGGGTACGGTGGAGCGAATCGTTTCGTTCGTTGGAGTGGGGCTGCTCATGCTCGTGGTCGGATATTTCTCGCCGCTGCCGCCGGCGGACAAGGAGCAGATGGCGTGAGGGTGCGGGGTGAATCGATTTCGGCGGTGGCCGCCTGCCAAACGCGAAACGCAGTGGCTCCTCGAGCGGCGGTGGCTTCAATGCTCGCGTCGTCGCTCGGCGCCCTGCTCGTCGGTGCGAGCTGCCTGTTCGCGGCTTCGGCCACCACGGCCCGCGCTGACGATGCGCGCCCCCCGGC
>JBDTUL010000070.1:0-16560 GCA_040007735.1 Gammaproteobacteria bacterium
GATCTCGAGAGCGTGCGCAAGGAGTTGTCCGGAAAAATCGACGCCGTGCGCGTGGATGTCGCGGCGGTGCGCGACTCCGTTGCCACAGTGAGAGAGTCCGTCGCCGCCGTCAGAGAATTGGTGGCCTCAACAAAGGTCTGGACGCTTCGCCTCGTGATGGGCGCCGGCTGCGGCGTGCTTTACGTGGTAGCGCATGGGCTGAAGTGGCTCTAGCCGCTGACCAGATGTATAGAGCGGTAGCCTCCGAACGAGAAGCTCGAGGGCCTCTATCACCACATCCCGGTTGAATCGAATCGGTTTTCTTTGGGAATCCTGATTCGGTGTTTCTATAAGTCAATCGTCTTTATCAGCACTGACCCATCAGGTTCGGTGCGGCCAGCCAAGTATTTCCGCCGCGCCTCGTATTCCATGCGCTCGCGGTTTGCTCGGAACACTTTGAGCTTGTCCTTGTTGTCGCCTTCAAAGTGATCGTCGAGCGCTTCTCGGCTGATTGCGCAGGTGACGGTCCTATCTCCGTCTTTCCCTTTGAAACAGATAACCCCGCGAGCAGGATCATAGTACGCATCGTTATCGGGAAAAACGAGAACGCGCTCGTCCAGCATACCGAGCACGCTGAGGATGCTTGTGACGGTGGACAGCTGGATATCCTTCTCGCCGCTTTCGAAGCGGGAGACGGTCGGAGTGCTGACGCTCGCCAGGTCGGCAAGCCGCTGCTGCGTCAATTTTTGGCTTTTTCGTCTTTGCTTGGCCTCTTCGACGATAGCTTGCCAGTTGATGCGAAACTGCCGTTCCATCGCTTCTCCATTTTCTCTTGCAAGGTTTTGCGTAAGGTCGTTGGGCCGACGCTGGATTTCTCCAGTGCCTCCAGCGCGTGAGGTAGCCGTTTTTCGATCTGATCGACCGCGCTTACGAGGGCGTCATTGCTGACGCCAAAGCTGCCCGCCATGCGGAGCAGATGCTTAGGTTGCAGTGATCCGATCGCGAGGCTGCGCGCTCCCGCGATATGCAGTGCGATCGACTGGAATTCAGGATAGAGGGAGGCGGCGACGAGATCGCAAGAGGGTGTCAGCCGCAGCCCATCGCGCGCATGGAACATCGCGAAGTTCTTGAAATGGGCGTCCGTGTTTCCGATCAGGAGGCAGGCAAAAATCCGGCGCAACAGGCGATCCGCTTCGACGGGAATGCAGGTAGGCGTGTGCAGGATGAACTTCCCCATGTCCTCGTATGCGCCTTCATATTTATCATCGCCGGAGTATTTTCCGAGGAGCTGGTTGAATTCCTCAAAGTGAATTCGTCCACCGGTGCGCGTTCGGTCGAAGCGCGGAATGATGAGCGCATCTTCCTTGATGGATGCAAGGTGAACGATCTCCATGTCCACGACATCTTCGCTCGGCAAGAGCGCATGCACGGCTTGCGTGGTCAGGTATTCCAGCTCCAAAAGGTTAGTCAGGTTGCCGGAAGGAAGTTTTGCGATATGGGTACTGAGTTCCTGCGGCCCGACCGGGCGGTAGCTTTTGCCTTCTCGAACGAGGAGCAATTTGCGCTGGATACCGGAAAGGGATGCCCTGCCGAGCAGGGCTGCAATGGTCGCCTCATCAGCATGGTCGAGGTTTTTGCGTTCGGCGGGCTCCGGGTCTTCGACCGAAACCGCTCCGGCGAGGTCATGGCCGAAGCCGAGCAGCAGGGCGAAGCGGCTGCCGGGGTCTATTCCCAGCGCGCGCGCCTGCGCATTGCGAAACCACCCTTCAGCCACCAGATTGTCGAAGAAGGGGTGCAGCCCCCGCTCGGAGACATAGGGCTCGAGCCTGGTCGGTAATGTGTGCGCAATAGCCGGTTGCTGGCGCTCCAGGTAATTGGGATCGTAGGTAAAGACGCACCGACCGCCCGGCTCCTCCTGGAGTCGTCCAGCGTAGATGTCCTTCAGATAGACTTTGCCCCAAAGCGTACGCGCCATATAAAATATAGTTTATATTTATCTAAATAAGAAGATCTTTATAAAAAATAGTTTATATTATTAGAATTAGAGGTCAATAAAATAAAACAAGTTTTATATTTTCAGCCTCCAGTGGGTCCAGGCGCCAGACCAGTTCGACACCGCCCACACCCGCCTGACCGCATGACCTCTTAAGTCATTGATTCGGATTTAGTCCGCTCCTGGTCACGTCCGCCTAACGACCCATGCCAGCTCGACAGCCCCCCGCGCAACTCGCCCCCATGCGCTCCCGAAACACCTCGTTTCGCAAATGGAGGGAATCGTTGTCCTTGCGCAAGTCGCGCACGTAATAGAACGCAATCTGCGGGTGGTTGTGCGGAGCCGTGATGGGGTCGTGCGAGTTCCAGTTCAGCTTCTTCGCGTGGATACGCTCGTTGCATTGATTGAGCGTCAGTGCGAGCTGCTCCATGAACACGATGCTGTTGAGGTATGGCGTGTCGTACAGCAGCTTCTGCTCGCGCGCCCTGCGCTCCCAGGATTGCAGCACGGCCATCGCGCGTTCGTACTCTGCGCGCGTCAACTCCAGCCGCAGCATCGTTTCACTGTCGAGGCGCGCTTCCACGAGATGCTTGGCCGTCACTGCCGTCGGGATCGGCCCGACAATGGGCAGGCTGTCCGCGATATAGAGACCGAACGAAGCCATGCTGGCGCGCCCTTCGGTGCCCGCGAGAATCAGCGTGGCAAACGCCGGGCCGCCCCTGGCCACATCGCCCTGCAGGCCCACGAACAAGATGAAATAACGTTCCGGATCGACGCGAATCCAGCGATGCGGCTGTGAGCTCTCGTCCATCGTCGTGAAGCTGCCGTCATCGTACTGGGAGATCTCCTGAGAGCTGCGCGCACTCGAGACACCCGGCGCGAAGAACTCGATGCGCGACGGCGCCTTCGAATCATCCAGCCGATAGGTATTGACGGTGGCGCCCGGCTTCTCGACCCACTCATCCGCATTGGAGCCGCTTTGCGTGAGGGAGATCGCCATGCCGTCCGCGCCGAATCGATAACGCACGGCCAGCGGTGATTCGCTGGTGGCGGGAACGGCTTCCCACGTGCCCGTGATGTCGAAGTCGCAGCCCTTCGGACTATCGATGCCGCTCTCGCCCGACGCGATTCTGCAGGTCCCCGCTGCCAGCGCAAGCACGGCGGCTCTGGTCAAAAGAAATCTCATGACTCGATCTCCTGCTAGGTTCCTCAGTGTCATCCGGCGCGTGCGAGCGTCTCGCGCGACATCCACCGCCGTTGTTCCGCCTGCAGCCGACCGCGAATCGCGTAGCCTTCCTGTTGACGAATTGCGAGGGGCTTCGTCGGTGCTGCCCAATCGATGCCCGCGACGATCTGCGCGGGGGTAGCGAGTGTGGGAACCATGCTCCACCGGTTGAGGCGATCATTGATGATGCGCACCATTCCAGTGTGCTGCTCCAGGTTGAAGTCCAGCGCCGGGTGCTCCCAGCGAAACAGGCGGAAGCGCAGAGTCGTGAGGTCGTAGTCGCTGCCGGTGAGGAAAGTCCATTTCGCTCCATGCGCCTTCGCGTAGGCCTTCAGTTCCGCCGGCCCGTCTTCCCATGGCTTCAGTGTGATCGAGCACAGGCTGACATCCGAGCCGGCGCGCTTCGCGAGCAGCTTCTGCACCTGCACGAGAGCCGCCGTGCTGAGCGGGCAGATTCCCTCGCAGTTGGTGTAGATGAAGTTGATTGCCACGAAGCGGTCTTTGATGATGTCATCGTAGAACCGCACAGCATTGCCATCCTGCGTGCGCAGCTCCGCGTTGGTGAAGAAATCCTCTCCCATCGATGCCGGGTTCAGCGGGGTCATGGGCGTGCCGCCCAGCAATGCTCTGCGATCCATGAGCGTGTTCCTTGAGTGGTTGGTTTGACGCGTGCCGTCGGTCAGGCCGGAAAGTTGTCGCCGATATCCCAGCGCGTGAGCATGAAGTTGTCTTCGTGGTTCATGCGGTGGCAGTGGATCTGGTATTTGCCGCGGAAGTCCCGGAACCGGATGAAGATCTCCGCTTCGTTCTCCGGCCGCAGGTTCAGCACATCCTTGCGGCCACTCTGGAGCGGCGACGGCGGTGCGCCGTTGAAGCTCAGTACACGGAACTCCTCGAAGTGGATGTGAACGGGGTGCGTCCAGAACGCGAGCGGCACCTTGTTACGCAGGATCCATTTCTCAGTGTTGCCGGTACGGACGTTGGCATCCGACCGGTCCGGGTCGAATATCAGCCCATTGATCTTCATCTGGCCGCCGATGAAGTCGAAGTCCCAGGTGCGAACGCGCGCAATCTCGTTGAGATTCACGGGGGGATAGGTGCAGAGCGTTGCCGGCACCTGGCTCACGTCCGGAAACGGCGGATTCGCGACCACGTTGAAGCGCAGGATGAGGTTCTCGACGGGAAAGCCCGGTATCGGCTCGGGGTCCGGCGCGTTGCCGACAAACTGTGCCTGGTTGTTCGCCAGAGACAGGCTGGCGCCGATCGCCAGGTTCGAGAAGTCGATGATCACGTCGAACCGCTCGGCGATCCCGATGGGCAGTTCCGTCGCATCGAGGGGATGCTCGAGCAGGTTGCCGTCGGTGGCGATCACCTTGAAAGGCCGCCCATCGCTGAGCCGGAGCACATAGTCCTGCAGCGGCCCGGTGTTGACGATGCGGAAGCGGTACTTGCGCCGCTGCACGTTGAAGAATGGCTGGATGGCTCCGTTGACGACCCACTTGTCGCCCGTCTGGAAGAAGCCGCTGGGCACGGCCCAGAGCTGGCCGTCAGGGCAGAAGATCTTGTCCCCGAGAATGAGCGGAATGTCATAGACGCCGTAGCCGGAAGGCAGCCGAAGCGCGCCAGGTCGAGTGTCGCGCTCGTTGCCGGTGTCCTTGTCGTCGAACAACAGGTACATGCCGGTAAGGCCGCGATACGTGTTGGGCGCAGTAAAACTGTGCCGATGGTCGTGATACCAGAGCGTGTGCATCGCCTCGCGGGCGTCGCCCTTCGGTGGATACTGGTCGTAGCCCGCCAACACGTTTGGATAGTGATGGTCTTTCCACAGGCCGGGGCCGTAGTAGTCGCCGGCGAATCCGTCGCTTTCCGATGCTGTGTGCCCGTTGTGCAGGTGGGTGGTGATCTCATTGATGCCATACCCTGTGTGATTCACGGGCAGGTCGTTCCGGAAGCGGATGATGATCGGGTGATCGTAGTACGCAATGAAGGTCGGTCCGGGAACGATGCCGTTGAAGCTCCACACGTAGCTCGGCGGAATGTCCGGATGGAACTGGTGCATCGCTGGCCGCGCGCTGACGTTGAAGTGGAAGTGGGGCAGGAACTCGTTCCAGCGCTGGTGATCCGCGCGCGGCGCTTCGCCAAACGCCAGATTGGCGACCCTCGCAGGCGCCGGAAACAGCGTCGATGACGGAACTGCGGCCGGCGGAATAGGCAGCGCATGCACGAATGGCCGCGTCGCCGGGCTGTTCGTGGGTCGAGTCGAGCAGACCGCCGGCTCAGGCGGGGGAGTTGGCGGCGGGTAGTCCTGCTCCTGCGCGCCAGCGTGGCGTGACGCAAGAGCGGCCGCTACGCCGGCGGTCGCGCCGAGCTTCAGCGCCGTCCTTCTCGATACATCACGTGTTTCTTCCGGCAACTCCGGACTGCTATAGGTATCGGACATGAGCCTCTCCCGCTTCTGAGCTTGTCGTTGTTTTTCGCGAGGCGATGAGTCGCCTGCGCAGGAGGGGCAATCTGCGCCCGGCGCGCAGGCGTGACGATGGATCAAAGGGTCCACACCCGATGGTCCGGTGCGAACTAGTCCCGTACAGGCGGTTTTTTTTTGGCGGCTACCCGGATGCGACGACGGGCGCGAGGCGATGCGGGTCGCCCCGGATTCACAATCCTGGCGACCCAGTCGGCTTCCGTTCAGCCGATGACGATAGAATGCCGCCATGACGGACGGCACCCACGATTCCGAAGGCGCCCCGGCGGAGCCCACCACCGGAGGCGCGACGCCGGCGGTGCGCGCGCTGGCCGACGAGCTGGTGCCCTTGTTCTATCAAGAACTCCGCACGCTGGCGCATCGGGTGCGTGGGAAAGTGGGCGGTGGCGCTACCCTGCAGACCACCGCGCTCGTCCACGAGACTTATTTCAAGTTGCGCGGCTCCCGCGGCTGGAACGACGACGCGCATTTCCTGAGCGCGGCGGCGCTGGCCATGCGTCACGTGCTGGTCAATCACGCCAAGGCGCGGCTCGCTGAAAAGCGCGGTTCGGGAGCGGCACATCTTTCCCTCACCGCCGCCGAGCAGGTGGGAACCGACACCGACGAGATGCTGGTCAATCTCAACGAGGCGCTCGAGCGTCTTGCGGAGCAGGCACCCCGCGTAGCGCAGATCGTGGAGTGCCGCTACTTCGGTGGGTACGACGAGCAGGCTACCGCACGAGCGTTGGAATTGTCAGAACGCACGGTGCGGCGAGACTGGGCGTTGGCGCGCGCGTGGCTTCACAGGGAACTGCAGGTACCTCAGGGTTCGGCGGACGCGTTGGCTTAGGAACCTGTCTGACTAATATGCACCTGCTGCGGCGGCTACGGTGCATATTAGTCAGACAGGCTCCTAGCGCGTACCCGCACCAGCTTCCACTGCCGCCCGGGCGCGCCCGAGTGTGGCGATAGCCTCAGCATGATCCGGTGACATCACGGGCTGCGCTTCATCGTAAGCCTTGAGCGATTGCTCGAGCGGTGCGATGGCTTCCGTCGGCCGCCCGGCCGCGACCAGCACTGTGCCGAGTCGCGCCAGCGCCTGGGCCTGAATGTGCTTCGCGGGAATATCCTTCAACCCTTCCCACGAAGCGCGCTCGAGCGTAACGGCTTCATCGTGCCGGCCTTGCAGGCTGCGCAGTATCCCGAGACGTTGTTTATTCATGGAGGCATCGGCGCCGGCGAACGGCGCGTCGGCGAGACGGGCGAATTCACGGTCCGCCTCATCCAGCCGACCGAGGCGCGCCAGCGAAAGCGCGCCCGCCGAGCGCGAGCGCAGAGCCAGGGGCGCCGTAGGACCGCCGACTTCCGCAAAGAGCCGGGCCGCTTCCTGGAGGTGAGGCAGGGCCTTCGAATCGTCTTTCTGCGCGGCCAGCGCCGCGGCGAGCCCATAGTGACCCATCGCCACGGCGTACACGCCCCGCTCGACCTGGTGTTGCATGATCGAATCGTAGGTCGCAGTCAGCGCTTCCGTTGCCGCCGGAATGTCGCCGCCGGCCAGCAAAGCGGTGCCGACGAGATTCGCGGCGATCTCGGTCTGGTGGTAACCGTCGCCGAACAGGGCGCGGGCGCCGGCATAGGCTGCCTTGAGTTCGCGCAAGCCTGCGGCGACCTGCCCTTGACGCACCAGCCCCTGTCCGAGCATGACGCGAGCGTGCAGCGTGTACTCGGTCTCGCGACCGGGAGCCAGCGCTTGCGCAAAGCGCAGGGCTTCGCGAGCCTCCTCTATGACCCCGGGCTGGTCTGCAAACGTGAGTGCGTTGCCCAGCGACACATGCGCTTGTGTGGCATCGAACAGTACGGCTCGGTCGCTCTCCGGCTTCGCCGGCAGTGCTGCGACGGCTGCGCGCGCGGAGACGACCGCGGCTTCCACATCTCCTGCGTCGATCTGTGCGGAGCTCAACCAGCGCCATGCGTCGATCTCAGTGTGCCGCTCGCCAAGGCGATGTGCCTTCGACGCAGTCGTCTTCAGCAGCGCAATTGTCTCGTCGTTCTTTCCCAGGTTGTACAGTGCTTCTCCGTACACGGCCTGCGCGGCCAGCGTGAGCGCGTCGTCGGCGCCGTTTGCCTCAGTGGATAGCGCCACGGCTTTCTTCAACAGCGCCGCGGCGTCTTCCACGCGATCTTGCCCGATGAGGCCGTAGCCAATAGCGGTCATCAGCTCCGCTGCGATGGCCGGACGCCCGGCGAGCTCAGTCTCGACCCGTTTGCTCGCGGACTGCAGCAGCTCCACCGCGGTGGTCGCGGCTCCCGCTCCGGAATCGGTGTCGGCACTCTGGAGCATTGCCAGAGCGAAGCTCTTCACCTGCTCGGCGCGCGCCGCTGCCAACCTTGCTTGATGTGCCTGAAACAGCGCCACGGCCGCACCGGCAACCAGCGCGAACACGACGATGGCGGCGGAAGCCACGGCAAGTTTGTGACGACGTAGAAACTTGCTTGCGTAATACCAGGGGCTTCCCGGCTGCGCGAGGATGGCTTCGCCGTGGAGATGACGAGTGATGTCCTGCGCGAGCAGCTCCGCATTCGCGTAACGGTCGGCAGGATTTTTACGTAACGCCTTCAACACGATGTTGTCTAGGTCACCGCGCAACGCGCGAGTGAGCGCGTGCTCCGTGACCCCACGAGCCTTCGCCGCCTGAAGGTCGACCGCTTTGCTCGGGACCCGCGGTTCGGCTTCGAGAATGGCGTCCTCGAGCGCTGCGCGTGAATCGCGCTTCAGTTCATACGGGCGTCCGCCTGCGAGCAACTCGGCGAGCATCACACCGAGCGAATACACATCCGACGCGGTGCTGACCACACGACCGGAGATTTGTTCGGGTGACGCGTAGTCCGGCGTAAGCGCTCCGCCACCCCACTGCGTTCCCGCGTCGGCTGGTGCGTCCCGGTGAAGCATCTTCGCGATGCCGAAGTCCAGCAGATGCACGCGCCCGTCTGCGGACACGAGAATGTTCGAAGGCTTGATATCGCGATGGATGACGAGATGCGCGTGCGCGTACCGAACCGCGTCCAGCACCTGGAGAAACAGTTCGAGCCGGCGAGTCACAGTGAATTGCAACCGATCGCAGTACTGCGTGATCGGCACACCTTCTACATATTCAAGTGCAAGGTACGGGCGCCCATCCACCGTGACGCCAGCGTCGTACAGGCGCGCGATGTTCGGGTGTTCGAGGCTCGCGAGGATGTCCCGCTCCTGCGCCATGCGCTCGGCGAGCGTTCCGATCCAGCTGACATGCGGGCGTTTGAGTGCGATGGCGCGTTTCAGCACGCCATCCGCTCGCTCGGCCAGCCACACGCTGCCCATGCCGCCCTCACCGATCGGGCGAATCAGGCGATACGGACCGACCTGTGTGCCCAGCTCTGACGGCACATCGGTATCGGCATCGTTGGCGGCGAAGCCGGGCGCGCCGTCGAGGGGGCCGACACTTACCTCATGGGCTTGAAGGAGCGAGACCAGCTCCTCCCGCAACTCGGTGTCGTTCCCGCAGGCCTCGTGGAGGAACGACGCCCGCTGGTCCGGCGGAACCGTGGTCAGTTCCGCAAACAGCTCGGCCACCTGTTCCCAGCGCTTGGCTTGCATTGAGGCATCCGGCGAAAAAAAGCGGCCCCGACGTTATCGCGGCAATGGCCGCATCCGCCAGCGTTTGTTGTTTCTAGAGGCATAGGCGGGAATTTGCTCGTCGGGGGAGAGGTGTCATGTCTCGACGTGTTCTGTTACGGGCCTGCTGGGCATCGGCCCTGACGCTTGCGAGCGCCGCGGTTTCCATTGGCGCGCTGGCCCAGGGTGTGGGGCAGTACCCCGGCACTACTTATCCCCAGGCCCAATACCCCAGCCAGCCCGGGGCGGCCGCGGGCGGATCGGGAATGAGACAACTCTTCGCGGCGAGCCTTGCCGCGGTGGTGACGGCTTCGGGCGGGGCGGCGGTCGTTGCCGTCGGCGCTGGCCTGAATGGCGCTATCACCAACTGGCTCGATCGCAAGTCTCGGCCGAAGCAGACGGCTTACCCTTCCTACGGCTCGAGTTACACCTCGCCGGGGAGCACGTATCCGGGCACGCCCGGTGGCGGCGATTACCCGGGCTATCCGGGCGGTCAGCCTTCGACGGGCTATCCCGCTACGGATGCGAACGGGCAGCCGGTGTATCCGGGATCGAATCCGGCATACCCCGGCGCGATGCCGTCGCAGGGCTATCCGAATGACCCGTCGCAGTCGAACTATCCGCCGCCGCAGAGTCCGTCGCCTTATCCGGCCACGCCGTATCCGAACTATCCCTCGGACGGTTCGCAGCAGCCGGGCGGCGTCCCGCAGACGGGCAGCTATCCCAACACGGGCGCGTATACGCCCGATGGCTCTCAGCCCTATCCCAGTTCGCAGCCGTACCCCGGTTCGCAGGCCTATCCCGGTTCTCAGCCTTACCCTGGCTCCCAGCCTTATCCCGGCGCGCAGCCTTCAGGGAATACGCAGCCCTATCCCGGCAACGTGGGGTCGACGCCGATCTACGCAGGCGTCGCTTATGAGATTCATCTGATCGGGCCGGGTGGTGTTTCGACGCCCGTTGATCCGGGCAGTTACATCTTCCGCACAGGCGATCGCTTCACCGTGCTCTATCGCCCTTCGCTGCCAGGGCGAGTCGAGGTCTACAACGTCAACGCTGCGGGCCAGACTTCGCAGATAGATAGCGTGAATGTCGCGGCCGGGCAGCTCTCGAGCCTCGGGCCGTACGAGTTCGCGGACATGACGGGCAACGAAACGCTGATCCTGCGGCTCGCACCGTGCTCGACGAACGCGTTGCTGGCGGCCACTCGCAACATTGTCAAAGTGTCGGATGGCGCATCGATGGGTCAGCCATCACTGCAGCTCTCCTCCTGCGGTGGCACGGCCACGCGCGGGCTGCGCACGAAGACGCGTGATATTCGCAAAGTCTCCGTAGAGCAGGGCACGAGCTTCGCGCTCGACCCGCTCGCTGCGTCGGAGCTGTCTTCAGGTGATGTGGCGCCGAGACAAGTCACCATCACACTCGCGCACCGTTGAAATAGCAGTCATGGTCTCACGTAGTCTCTACGCTTTCGTGTGTGCGGTGCTGAGTGGTGGTGCCATGGCGGCTCCTCAGGATGGTGCGGTTAAAGCGGGTGTAGCAACGATAGCCACTGCCGGTACTACCACCACTATCACGCAGACCTCCGAGCGCGCGGTCATCGATTGGCGCAGTTTCGACATCGCCGCAGGCGAGGCAGTGAACTTCGCACAGCCCGGCGCGCAGTCCGCTGTGTTGAATCGCGTGACCGGCACTCAGTTTTCCTCGCTTCAAGGCTCGCTCGCCGCCAATGGCCAGGTGTACCTGGTCAACCCGAACGGAATTCTGATCGGGCAGAACGGCACCATCAGCGCGTCAGCCTTCGTCGCCAGCACCGCAAGCATCGGGAACGGCGCGTTCATGAATAGCGCTGCGGCTGCGAACGGCCGCTATGCGTTCAACGAAGTGACCACTGCTTCAGGCACGGGCACCATTGTGAACGCGGGCACCATCAGCGTCGCCGAAGGCGGGCTGGTGGCGCTGGTCGCGCCAGGCGTGAGGAACACCGGGTCCATCACGGCGCGCCTCGGAACCATCGAGCTCGCTGCCGCGAGCCGCTTCACGCTGGATCTTTTTGGTGACGATCTCGTTCGCTTCGCGATCGACGATTCGCTGTCCGCTGCATTGACGGATGTGCAGGGAAATCATGTGAGCGCACAGGTCGATGCGGCAGGGCATCTGACGGCGGATGGCGGTCACATCGTACTGCTGAGCGTGCCGGCAGCGAGCGGCGTCGTCGACCAGGCGATCAATCTCAGTGGTGTCGCGCAGGCCCGCAGCGTTTCGGCCGGAAAGCTCGGGACCATCGAATTGCTCGCGAATAATGGAAAGGTGGCGGTGAGCGGAACGGCGGATGTCTCTGCACCTGATGCGGGTGTGGTGGGCGGCTCCGTCACGGCGATTGGAACGGAGGTAAAGCTTGCGAGCACCGCGCGCGTAGATGCGTCGGGCGCGGGCGGCGGTGGCAGTGTCGTGCTCGGCGGCAAGTACACGTCGAACACCACCACGTCGACGAACCTCGCGCAGATAGACGCGGGCGCCACGGTGAAGGCGTGCGGTACCGTCGCATGCGCGGTGGACGGGAGCGGTGGCACTGGACTTGGCGGCAATGTTCGATTGTTCTCGGTAAACGGGACGCGGCTCGCCGGCGACATCGATGTATCCGGGAGCGCGGCTCAGCAGGCCGGCATCGCAGAGATAGTTTCAGATTCGGGACTGGCGGAGGCCACGAGCACTTCGCATATTCTCGCGCTCTCCGGCGTGGGGCAGGCTACCGGTTTTGCCGTTGTCATCGGCGACACGCTGTCGATCGACCCTGGCGCCACCATCGACATGCGGGACTACGCTGGCAACCTTGTCGACGCGCCAAACCGGATCATCTCCGATTCGAATCCCGCATCGGCCGTGAGGTCTTATGTGCGCGACGACGCGTTTGCCCAGCGGCAGACCTCGCAGTCCATCCTGTTTCACGCGTACTCCAGCCTCGACTACGTCAACACAGTTCCTGCGGTGTTCGATCCGGCGACGAACCCGGGCGGGCACCTGTTTGCGAAAGGGTTTGAAGGGCCTGTCGGCACGCTGCGGCCGAATGGCGGCGCGCCTTCGTCGCTCGCCTCGAGCTCGGCGGACACGCTTGCGGCGATTCCGGTGGTGCTCACGCCCTCGACGCCTGGAACACCCTCAACACCGGGAACGCCGTCAACACCCGGAACACCTTCGACACCGGGCACGCCTTCGTTTCCCTCAGGGAGTGACGCGTTGACGGCGCAAGTGTCGGAAGCCTCGAACGACGTTTCGCAGCAGTCGGGTCGGGATGGCAATTCTGCATCGTCGAACCGGAAGGGTGAGCATTCAGCGACGCTGTTGACGGGCGGGCCCGGCGTTGCGCAGTCCGCAGACCTGGGAAGAAGTGGAGACGGCGCCGGCGCGAGCCCCGACGTGTTCGGCGCGAACTATCACGTGCTGTCCCCCGCGAACAACGACGACGACGCGCAGGTTGCCGACTATCTCTGCACGACACCGTACTCGGGCAATGCGTGTCATTGACGGAATTCTGAGCGGCGCGGTGTTGGCATTCGCGATGGGCGGTGCCTTGGGCACGACGCCGGAAGTCCGTGTGGTACAGCCGGCCGACTCGATCGCCTCGACAGACGTGACGAAAATTCTCGAGGCGCAGCCGGCAGAAGCGCAGCCGGCAAGCGATGCGGAGCCAGGTGCCCTTCCCAAGACTCGCGGCATTCGCAAAGTGAGCGGGCAGAGCGCACCGGGCGCCTCCACGTTGGCACTGAGAATCCAGTTCGAACGCGACTCGGCCAACATTCCCCCCGCCGCCCACTCGCAACTCGACAGCGTCGCGCAGGGTATTCGCGCGCTGTCGGGTGAGCCCCGCATTCTGATCGAGGGCCACACGGACAACAGCGGTTCCCCTGACCACAACGATCGCCTGTCGACCCAGCGCGCCGAAACCATCCGAACCTATTTGATAGAGCATGGTGTGCGAGCCGGCTGGCTCACGGCGCGGGGTGCCGGAAGCCGCCAGCCCCTCACGGAAGAGCAAGCCAACGCAGCCATCAACCGGCGCGTGGAATTCAAAAGAATCAATCAGTGAGCGTTGCCATGCAATTGAAGATCATTGCCTCGGTGCTGGCGTGCGCCGTCGCCGCGTCCCAGAGTTGCTGGGCCCAGGTAGCGATTCCTCCGGGGCTCGAACCCGGCCAGATTCAGCAGCAACTGCGGCAACTGCGAATGCCGGCCGCAACGTCCGCGCCGAGCGCACCACGAGCGCCTGAGCAGCTCGCTCCTCCGGAGACCGACTCGCTGCGCTTCGTACTTCGCGACGTTCAGATCGAGGGCGTCACGGTTTACGCGAACGCTGAGCTCCCCAAAGCATTCGCACCGCTGATCGGCAAAGAAATCAGCGTGGCGCAAGTCTTCGACGTGGCCAATCAGCTAACGGCCCGCTACAGAGGCGATGGCTACATCCTGTCTCAGGTTCTCGTCCCCGCGCAGAACATCGTCGACGGTCATGTGAAGCTCATCGCGGTGGAGGGCTATGTGGCGGCCGTGGACTATCGCGGTGACGTCGCGCAGAACGCCGTGCTCGATTCCTACTCGCTGGCATTGCGAAACGCTCGCCCTCTGACGGCGAGTGTGCTCGAACGCTACCTGCTGCTCATGAACGATTTCTCGCAGACAACGGCCCGCGGCACTCTCGTTCCTGCCACGAGCGCTGCCGGCGCGGCGGATCTGGTCGTGGATTTCAAACGCGAGAAAGCGCGGGCCGCCTTCGATGGGAACAACCGCAACAGCCGATCGCTGGGGCCGTGGCGGGCAAGTTCCGATTTGGAATGGGACGGGGCCATCTCGAGCTGGGACGCGGTGACTCTGCGCGCCGGCTGGAGTCCGCACGATGAGTTGAGTTACGCCAATCTGGGCTATGGCGCGCCACTGGGCACTCGTGGTGCGCGGTGGAGCGTTGGCGCTACGGGCGTTCGCTCGAGGCCGGGCATCGCTGCGAATCTCGCCGCCACCGATCTGAAGACCGAGTCGGTGTCGGGGCTGGTGCAGGTGAGCTATCCCCTTTTGCGCTCGCGCAGTTTGAATCTGCAGGTTCGCGGCGCGCTGACCAGTTTCGATGGGCAGAGCGAGTTCTCCCTGGGCGATGTCTCCGATGATCGCCTCCGCGCACTGCGTGCCGGACTGTCGCTGGATATCACGGATCGCTGGCGCGGCATCACTATCCTCGATGCGGAGTACTCGCAGGGGCTCAACGGGCTGGGCGCGCGTGAGGCCGGGACCGCAGAGTCACCATTGTCACGCCTCAGCGGCCGGCCGGACTTCTCCAAGCTCACGCTCTACGCCGCCCGCCTTCAATCGCTCGGCGGTCGCTGGTCCGCGTTGCTGGCTGTTTCGGCGCAGCGGGCGTTCACTACGCTGCTTGCGCCGGAACTGTTCGCGTTCGGCGGCGAGTTGATGGGGCGCGGTTATGACGCCGCGGAACTGGCCGGTGACTCGGGCGAGTCCGCGAAAGTGGAGCTGCGGTACTTCGCCACGCTGTCGCAGTGGGGCGCGCTCACTCCCTATGCGTTCTTCGATGCGGGTCGTGTTCAGCGTCGTGACCCTATCAACGAATCCGAGCATGAGCGTGCTTCATCGCTTGGCGCCGGCCTTCGCTGGACCGGCCCCGACGGTCGCTGGAACGGATTCGTTGAACTGGCGGACCCTCGCAACCATGTCGTTGCGGCCGAAGGGAATCGGGATGCGAGGGTGTTTGCGGGGCTGCAGGTCAGCTTCTAGCGAACCGACGAGAGCTGCTGTTGGCGAGTTCAAGACGATGGTGATCACGCTGAGCTCGACCGCGCTCGTGAGATGTCTTGCGCTGGTGCTCGCGGTTGCTGTGATGTCGATCGCGCGCGGCGCCGAGCCGCTAGCCACATCTCCGATGTTGCGCATCGAGACCGGCAGGCACACCGCGTTCATCCACGCGCTTGCCATCGATGAGACCGCGGGCCGCGTCTATTCCGCCTCCGAAGACAAAACTGTGCGTGTATGGCGTGTGTCGGATGGGAGGCTGCTCGATATCTTTCGTGTGCCTGCGGGCGTCAGAGCGGAAGGCCAGCTCTATGCGCTGGCACTGTCTCCCGATCGCAAGCTGCTGGCCGTCGCCGGCTGGACTTGCTGGGACAGCGAAGGCGCGGCGTGTATCTATCTCCTCGACGCCGCAACCGGCGCGCTGATCGGGCGCCTCAGAGGAATGCAGGAGGTGGTGGCGGCGCTGCGTTTCTCGCCGGATGGCCAGCATCTTGCCGCGGGGCTGATGGGCGGCCAGGGCCTGCGCGTGTTCAACGTGGCCGAGCGAACGCTCGCGGCGGAAGACCGTGCCTATCGGGACAAGCTGCTCGAGCTGGATTTCAGCCCCGGCGGCCGACTCATCGCCAGCGGGCTTGACGGTTTCGTTCGCCTGTACGACGAGCGCTTCAAACTGATCGGGCGTGCCGATGCGGGGCTTGCGGGCCGGCAGCCGTTTGGCGTGCGCTATTCTCCGGACGGCCAGTTTGTGGCGATTGGCTTCAACGATGCGGCGAGCATCAGTGTGCTCAGAGCTGTGGACCTCACGCCTGTGGCGACATTGGTCGCGCCGGAGCACGGAGGCGCACGCAATCTCACGCGCGTGGTGTGGTCGCATGACGGCGCGTCAATATACGGTACGGGCGAACCAGACGGCAGCAACGCGTCCCCGCTATTTCGCTGGCGACTCGCGAATCCGCAAGCGCCCGAGCGAATCCCGGGCGCGGCGGGGCGCATCGGCGATCTCGCCGTGACGAGTGACAACAGTGTGGTGTTTGGTGCTGACGACCCCGCGCTGGCCCGGATCGATGCCGCGGGTCGGCGTCGATATTTCATTGGCTCGGGGATTCCAGACTATCGAAACGCCGCCGGGCAGTTTCGGGTGTCGAGCGACGGCACGACTATTGAATTGCCTGCGCAACGCGCGGGTAGCGCACTTCGGCGATTCTCCGTGGTTCGCGAAGGGCGAGACGTTGCGCGCGGTGTTCGGGCGGGTGAACGTTCACCGTCAGCCGCCGCGTCCATGCCCGCGTCACTTGCCTCCCCACTTCTCGCCGCGTCAGGCTGGAAGTTCTCAACAGCGCGCGGTGACCCACCAGCCTCCCTCCCAACGGTGGTGAATGGAAAGCCCCTTCCCCTGGAGCCGTATGAGCGCGTGCGTGCCTACGCACTCGGTCCTTCAGGTGCATCGCTATACGTAGGCACCG
>JBDTUL010000071.1:0-16438 GCA_040007735.1 Gammaproteobacteria bacterium
AAGCCGAGGCGAGGCTGAATGGTCGCCGCGGTATTTGCCAGGGCGGTGCCGGCGGGGATCATCGCGTCCAGCAACGGCAGTGAGATGGCGACACCAGCGCCCTTCAATACCGTGCGGCGGGAAAGATGCTTCTTGGTAAGGAACATGTCCTAAGTCTCCAGCCTTCAAGGAGCAGATGGATCGCTGCTCGAGAGCGAAACCTGCGCGGTTGTCGTGCTAGGCGACGGTGCTGCCGGCGCGCGGCGACGGAACGCATCACTGTTCACTACGCCCATCACGATGGAGTCGAACTTGTAGTTATGGGCCTTCGCGTCGCGCACGATTCGGCGCACGGTCGGCATGTCGTTGAAGTCGACGGGCCGGCCCACCGCATAAGTCATCAGCTTCTCGGTGATGATCTGCGCAAACTGGCCGCCGCGTGCGGCCAGCGCCTTGTGCAAATCCGCCGGTCCATTGAGCACTGTGCCATCGGGCATGGTCGCCGCCGGGTCGACGGGCAGGTTGTACTGCGGGTCGATGGTGCGGAAAGCGCCCACGGTGTTGAAGTTCTCCAGCGCGAAGCCCAGCGGATCCATCACGGCATGGCAACTGGCGCAGGCGGGGTTACGGCGGTGCATTTCCGTTTGCTGGCGCACGGTGGCGGGTTTGCCCTTCGCGGCCTCGCCCAGGTCTGGCACATTCGCCGGCGGGGAGGCGGGCGGCGTGCCCAGGATGCGTTCCAAGATCCAGGCGCCGCGCAGCACCGGCGCCGTGCGGTTCGGGTTCGCCGTGACCATCAGAATCGCGCCCTTGCCCAGCAGACCAAAGCGATTGGCATCGGTCAGCGTAACCTTGTGGAAGCCGTTGCCGCGGACGCCCTCCATGCCGTAGATCAGTGCGACCTGCTCGTTCAGGTAGGTGTAGTCGGCCGTGAGCAGGTCCGTCACGGGGCGCTCGGAGCGCAGGATGCTGTCCATGAACAGCTCGAGTTCCTTCTTGTACGCCGGGCGCGGGTCGTAAAGCCCGCTGGCATAGCTGAACAGCGCGGCCGAGGGAACGATGTTGTCCATCTTGGCGACGTTGAGCCACTGGAAGGCGAAGTCCCGAGTCAGCGATATCGCCTTCGGGTCGGCCATCATGCGGCGCACTTGTGCCGTCAACACGTCTGGTTTCGACAGGTCGTTCTTCTTCGCAACCCCCAGCAGCTCGTCGTCGGGCAGGCTGCTCCACAGGAAGAAGGACAGACGCGAGGCCAGTTCCAGGGCGTTGAGCGCGCGGGTGCCTTCGTCCACCGCAGCCTCGGCGCGGTACAGGAAGTGCGGGCTCGCGAGTATCGCAGCCAGAGATTCACGCACACCGGCCTCGAAGCCATCAGTTTTGCTGGCGCGGTCGTAGAAGCCCATCAGTGGGGCGATGTCCTCGTCCTTCACCGGGCGGCGGAAGGCGTGCTGCGCCAGGTTGCTGATGATTTCTTGCGCGCAGGGCCTTTCGTCAGCGGCGCTTGCCGGCTTGCAGGTGAAGATCTTCTGGCGGGTTGGCGAATCGCTCATGCCGGTGATCTGCACCGGGCCCTTGATCTGGAAGGCGTGCACGGCCTGCACGCGGTGCTGGCCACCCTCCAGCAGATTGGCTGTACGGCGGTCGTCGCCGGCCTGGTATTGCAGGGTACGCCCGTCGTCCTCGGCATAGCTGCGGCGGAGGAAGGTGACGGCCACCGTGTGCTGGCCGGCGGTGGCGTGGAAGCGAATGCCCTTCAGGCGGCCGTTGATCTTGGAGACCGCGTCATCGAGCTTCTGATCGATGGCCTTGTGGTCGTCCTCGCCGCCAATCTGCGTGCGCCAGATTTCCTTGCCGTCAAGCAGTGCGATGACAGTGTTTTCGAACTCCATGTTCGGCACCGTGCGGGCCAAGGCCATATCGCCGATGGTCAGCACGTATTCGCCGTCGGCCGGAAAGTTGTGCTCCACGCTCATGCCGCCGCGGGTACCGAAGGGCATGCCGTCCTTGTAGCGCTGCTGGTTGCCCGAGCCCATGGAGGGCGCCGCGGCCAACGACAGGATCATGTTGGCCGGGGGGCCGTAGGTGGTCTCCAGCGGCACGGAGTTCGGATCGCCCACCGCCTGCAGCGCCAGCGCGCGCGCCGCGGTGACCGCCTGGTCCATGAACGCCGGAGTCATCTGCAGCAGCTCGGCGTTGGTGTCGAAGTCGTTTTTCAACGGGTCCTGCGGCAGCCAGGCGGCGGCGTCGATGCGCAGGCCCAGCAGGTCACGCACGGCATTGGCGTACTCGCGGCGATTCAGGCGTCGCAGCGGCACGTAGCCCGCGTAGGGTGTGGCCTGGGCTTTGTCCAGCGTGCTTTCCAGCCAGGAAACCATGCCTGCCACGGCGGCGTGCTCGGGCTGCGGTTTGCCCGGAGGCGGCATCAGGCCGCTCCTGAGTTTCTTGATGGCGGCTTCCCAGACCTTGGCGTCCTCGGGGACGGCGTCCGCGGACATGGTGTCGAAGGCCACGCTGCCCGCCCAGTCCGTGGTGTTGTGACACTTGAAACAGTAGTTCTCGACCAGTTGCCACTCGGTATGGCCATCGTCCGGTGGGGCAAAAGCCGGCGCGGCGGCCAGTGCCAAACCCATCGTGCCAAAAGCTCCCAGACCCGCGAGTGCCGTCACCAAGCGCCCAGTGCATTTCAATCTCATTGACATTCTCCGCACCGTGAACCCGGGTGCGCGCAACACGGCACGAAGCATATGGTGCCCAGATCAGCAATCGGTAGCTCTCTTTGTGCTGATCATCGCCTTTCCTGCGCTGCGTGCTCTGAGCCTCGATTGGCATCTCGCGGCATCAAATTGGCGTGGCTATTCTTTGGCTCGCAGGACTCGCCAATCCGTTTCCAGGAGGTATTGCGAAGCGATGCCACTGCCAAACGACTCCCGACTTCCTAACCTGCCGCCTGTTCAGAACGGTGCCGTATTCATCGCCGTGACGCGATCATTCGTTGGTGACTGGCAGGATCGACGGTGAACCGAGCGACTTCAGCGCCTTAAAGAGCTCTGCCAGCGTGGGACCAACGGTTCCGATATAGGGTCCGGCCTCGCGTCCGGGCATCGCACTCTGAGCATCGCGGTATCGTGCCATAGGGTCGCCGGTGCTCTTTGCCACGGACCGAGTGTTCCGTACCGAGTTATTGCGGAGTACAGGCGCCCGGAACTCGGCGTCCCTACCGTGGATGCGCTCCCATGTTGTTCTCAATACATCCACCCCAGGCCCATTCCCTTGACGCGATATTTAATTGCATACAGAATACAGTAGCCAAAACGGGGCCTGGGAGAACAAGTGATTCGTACAAAGATTTACCGGTCGGCGTTGCTCGCCGCATGCGGGTTGGTGCAGGTCGTCGCTCAGGCGAGCGATGATGAAGCCGCACAGCAGGAGGCCGGCCTTGAGCAAGTCGTCGTCTCAGGCTCACGTGTCATTGCCACCGGCGATCAGGCCCCCACGCCGGTGACTGTGCTTTCAGCCGATAAACTACTGGCCACCACGCCGAGCAGCATCGTGGACGCGTTGAAGTCGATGCCGCAGTTCCTGTCGGACCCGGCTGTGCGCAACACTAGCGCCGACGCCAGGGGAAACCCGGTTGGAAACTACCTGGATCTTCGTTTGTTCGGCCCGAACCGAACGCTGGTTCTGGTCGATGGCCTGCGTATGCCCCCGACCTCGTCCAACGGTGCGGTCGACACAAACCTCATTCCTCACAGCCTCGTCAAGCAGGTTGATGTCGTGACCGGCGGCGCATCGGCCGTCTACGGCTCGGATGCCGTGACGGGTGTGGTCAACTTCATCCTGGACCACGATTTCACGGGTCTCAAGTTCAACGTTCAGACAGGCCAGTCGAATTATGGAGACGACGAAAGTTATAAAGCCGGGGCGACATTCGGCACGCCTCTTCTGGATGGCCGTGCGCACTTCCTGCTGAGCGCCGAGCACTACAATTCGAAGGGCATTCGGGAGCCGAGTCATCGACCCGAGCAGGGCTACTATTACGTTACGGCCGGCGATGGCAGCAGCGCAGACAATCCCTTTCGCTTGATCCCGGATGGCCGCACTACCTTCAACGGGTTTGGCGGCGTGATCGTCGGGCCTGACCCGTTCACCGACACCGTGTTCAAGTCCAACGGCGTTCCGAGCCCGTTGGTTCATGGCCTTCCGACCGGTGTGTCCTCGCTCGAACAAGGGGGTGACTTCGGCACGAATTACGGCCTCGACCTGGTTGCCCCGATCAAGCGGGACCAGGTGTTCTCCCGTCTGGACTTCGACATTTCGAGCAACGTTAGAAGCCATCTGCAGTTCAGCTATAACGATGGCAGCACCGATATCAATTACATACCGCTGATGATGGGCTTTTTCCCGCCCTTGAACATCAAGAGCGGCAATCCGTTCATTCCTGCTTCGATTCAGCAGGCGATGACGGACACGAACACACCGATGCTCCAGATGATGAAAACGGACCAGTTCGGTGACGGCTATCCGACCTGGAAGACCGAGACGTTCTCCAAAAGCATGTTCTGGAACGCGGGTCTCGAAGGTAATGCGTTCGGCGACTTCAAGTGGAAGTTCGACTACGCGTATGACCAGAGCAGCGAGCGCGTAGCCAATCCGCATAACATCAACACCGCAAAGATTGCCGCCGCCCTCGACGCGGTAAGAGATCCGGTGACGGGCCAGGTCGTCTGCGCGGTATCGTTGACGGCATCTGCCGGTCTTTTCCCTGGCTGCCAGCCGCTGAATTTGTTCGGACCCACGGCGGCCTCGCTCGGCTCGATCCATTACATCATCGACCCCACTTCGTACACGCTCGAGCACCGGAACCACGACGCGACGCTCTCCCTCGTCGGCTCGCCGTTGTCCCTGCCGGCAGGACCGCTGAACGTGGCTCTCGCGGCGGAGTATCGGTCTCTGAGTTTGCGCCAGACGGTAGTCAACGGCGACGCTACGAAACTCACGGACTGTACCGGGCTCGACGCGACGAACTGCGCGACGGATCTGCTGCCGTACTTCTCTGAGACGGTAGGGCCGGCGGACGCCTCCGCGAATGTGAAGGAAATTGCGACTGAGCTTCTCATTCCCTTGTTCCGCGACATACCGATGGTCCAGGCGCTCGATCTGAATCTGGCCGGTCGTGCGACAGACTATTCCCCAAGCGGCACGGTCAAGACTTGGAAGGTCGGCACCACCTGGCAGGTCTACGACGACCTCCGCTTCCGTGGCGCCGTGTCGAGAGATATTCGCGCGCCCACGCTGATGAATCTGTTTGGGCCAAAATTCGTAACCAATGGCCAGGTATCTGACATACACACCGGTGAAACCACCCTGAGCCCGTTGGCTTCTGGACCGAACCGCGATCTGGTGCCGGAAGTGTCTCGCACGGTCACTTATGGCTTTGTGTATCAGCCGTCCTTCATTCCGCGGTTCAGCCTGGCCGTGGATTACTATCGCATCAATATCAATAACGCGATCGTGAACGTGAATGGCGCGGACCCGCTCCTGCAACAGCAATGCGAGCTCTCGGGTGGCACTTCGCCTTACTGCGATCTTCTCAAGCGTCCGCTGCCTTTTAGTGACCGCACCGCCGCCAATTCTGTAACGCAGATCGTGTCGGGGCCTCTGAACGCATCGCGCCAATGGACCCACGGCGTCGATGTCGAGGCAAACTACAATTTCGATGCGGCTCGCATCATTTCGTCTGTCCCCGGGACAATCAGCGCGCGGGCCCTCGTTGCCTATCAGCCGCTGTTGAGGACGCAACTTGCACCTTCGATCCCGTACCTCGAATTTGCAGGTCTCGCAATCGCCGGAACTCCTGGAGCCACATCCTCCGGTAACACCGGCAACGGCTTCTCGAAGATCAGAGCCAACCTGAACCTGGCCTACACGTACCACTCTCTGAATGTCGAGCTCGTTGAGCGTATTCAATCGGGCGTGCAGGTCACGGATTCTCGGTTGTACTTCGACTCGCGGCCGGATATCTCGACCTATTCCTATACCGACATGTCGATCTCCAATGACTTCAATGTGGGCGGCTTCAAAGTGACGCCGTTCCTGACCGCGCAAAACCTGTTCGACAGGCGCCCGCCTATTGTCGGCGCCTCGTCACTGCAGGCCGGTGTGTTTCCAACTCCGTTTGGCTACGATGTGATCGGCAGGTACATTACAGTTGGCGTGCGAGGGACTTTTTAGCATCAAGGCAGGCTAGTACCTCGAGAAGTAATCCTTATGCGGCGGGAGTAGACGAAACATGTCGGGCGTGACGAGACGGGATGCCCTCCAGGCAACAATCGCCGGGGGCGCAGCAATCGTTGGAACGGCTTTGGCGGCGGGTGCAGCGGCGCCCGCTGCTGCAGCTGTGGCTGCCGCGCCAGCGCAGCCGTTGTCCAGAACGGCGCGTTACCGCGAAATGTTGAAGGGGTGTTTCTACGCTCCCGCCATCGACGATCCGCTGGAAGCGAAGCTCATCGTGCGCGCCGGCCTCAGAGGTGCGATCGTGTCCGGCATCGTCGCCAGCTACCGTGCAGGTTATGCGGACCTGGCAATGGCATCGGTGACCGAAATCCTCGACGTTGCCCGCGAGCTCTGCGACGCGGCGGATATCAACCTGCTCGTCGATCTCGAGGATGGGAAAGGCAGCCCTCTCCATCTCTATCGCTGGATAAAGGAAACCGAACGCACAGGTGCATCGGCTGCCATGATCGACGACACCGGTTTTCATGGGCACCTCTGGCAGCCCAAAGGAAAAGTCATCACGCAGGAGGAAATGGTCGACAAGATCAAGGCTGCGGTCGACGCTCGAACGGACCCCAATTTCGTCATCATGGTTTCCCCCGTGGGCTTGAGAGAAGGGCACACGGAGAACGAAACTCTTGATCGGGGCGCCGCCTACGCAGAAGCGGGTGCCGATCTCTTCTGGTTCCCAGGGGGGTCGTCCGATTTCTTGCGTAAAGTGAAGCGCGTCGTAAATCGTCCGCTGATATGGACCGGCCTCGGCACTACGTTTTCTGCCGATGAGAAGGCGTTGATGGACGAGAGGACAGTCAACATGGTGGTCATTGACGGATACCGCAGTATCGCCGCCGGCGCGATCGCCGCCGCGATCGACGAATTCCTGAAAACGGGATCGACCGTCAATGCGGCGAAGGGCGCGCTTTCCGATGATGCCATGGCGGCGCTGGACATCCGTTATACCTCGCAGCAGATCCATGACATGGCGAAGAAGTACCACGTCAAATAAGCCATCGCGTGGCCGGTGAAGTCTTCGGGAGCCGCTCGATCTGCCGGGTCGAGCGGCTCTTCATTTACGGACTCGCTTGCATCATGCTGCTTCCCACCCGCTTGGTGATCGCCACCGCTACTTCATGCGGAGAATGCGGATCTGATCGCTCACGGGGTCGGTCTCCTTGCGCATCTTGCCCACGTCCTGCGCCGTTACCGGCGATGCCGTGTTGCCCCAGCTGCTGCGGATAAAGGTCACTACGTCGGCGATCTCCCGATCGTTGAGCAACGCGCGGTACTGCGGCATGCGGTAAGCATCGGGTATGCCGTTGACAATAACCAGTAGCGAACTGTTGAGGACGATGTTGATCAGCGACGCCGGGCTCGGGTCCTGGATGACCGGATTGCCGGCCAGCGGCGGCAGGTAGGGCGCGAAGCCTTTGCCGTCCGGGCGATGGCAGGTCATGCACTGCTGCATGTACACCAGCGCACCGGGCACGTCGTATTGGTGCGCTTTTAACTTCCGCTCAATGGTGGCGTCGTATTTGAAGGCATTGTCCTGCTTCTCGCGCACGCCGGGCAGGGAGTGGAGATAGGTGACGACGGCTTTGATATCGCCATCGGTCATGTACTGGGTCGAGTTGTTGATGACCTCGGTCATGGTGCCGAACGCGGTGCCGAAGCGGTTGTGGCCGGTCTTCAGGAACTCTCTGGTATCACTGAGCGTCCACGCACCCAAGCCAGTATTCACGTCCTGGCGCAAGCTGGTGGCTGACCAGTTGTCGAGCTGCGCACCCGTCAGGAACTCGTCGTCCTTTTCGCTGTAGCCTTTTTCATTGAAGGCGAGCCCGCGCGGCGTGTGGCAAGCGCCGCAGTGACCGAGACCCTGTACCAGATAAGCGCCACGGTTCCACCCGGCGCTTCGGTTGGCTTTAGGCTGATACCGCGCATCGTCGGCGAACACGGCGTTCCAGAGTGCCAGCGGCCAACGCTGGTTCAAGGGGAAGGGAATTTCGCTCGCCTTGTTGGGCACGTTGGCGGCCGGCACGGACTTCATAATGAAGTCGTACAGCGCCTTCATGTCCCCCTTGCTCATCCTGGCATAGGACGGATAGGGCATGGCCGGATACAAACGGTGGCCATCCCTGGCGACACCCAGGCGCATGGCCTTGTCGAAATCTTCCAGCGTGTAACGACCGATGCCGGTGTTTTTGTCTGGCGTAATGTTGGTCGTGTAGATCGGGCCCAGGGGCGTCGCCATCTTCAGGCCGCCGGAGAAGGCAGGCGCATTGGGCACCGAGTGACAGGCTACGCAGTTACCAAGACGCGCGACGTATTCGCCCCGGTTCGTCGGTGCGTTGGCAGGCGTATCAGCCGCCGCGGCAGGATGCATGTTCACCGCAAAGGTGGCGGCGAGAACGGCTACGGCCAGAAGCTTCACTTGTTCAGTTCCTGAATACCGCGAACGTCGACATCAACTCCGCCGGCGTCGGCGCGTTCATAGGATGCGTGGCTTTTATGGGGGCGGGGACCGCGTCGGCCCAGGCAGGCAAGGTTTCAGTCGCAGACACTACCTCGTCGCCGTCGACTGTCGACTGTATACATTGACCCCGAGCGGTGTCAAGCTATCGAAGCCATGCAGTCTCGAGTCGTTCATGTCCCTATGCCAGCCAATTTTGGCGACGCTGCGAGCAGAGATTTTTTCGATTCCGCGGGCACACGCCGCCTGCCTTTCTGAAACAACCTCCGCTGCGGTATGCCCTTTTTAATGCAACGAGTTCAATCGGTGAATACGACGGCGAGCGAGTTCAAGAAGGGCTGGCCGGTCGTACTCACGGCGGCGCTCGGAGTGGGTGTCGGTGCGCCGATTTTCGCACTGGGAATTTTCATAGTGCCTCTCTCCAGGCAATTCGGCTGGACGCGAGCGCAAATTTCACTGGCGTCTCTATGCATCGTGTTCGGCACGATTCTTACGGCGATGTTCGTGGGGCGAATCGTCGACCGGTTCGGGGCTCGCAAAATCGCAATCGTGTCCCTGATCGCCCTCACGCTGGCCTACCTTGGCATGACGCAGATCAACGGCAATATCCTCACGTTCTATAGCGGCCTCATAGTGTTATCTCTTGCGGCGTGTGGCGCTTCTCCCATCATCTGGACGCGGGGGGTCGCCCTCTGGTTCGAGAAAAAACGCGGGCTGGCCTTTGGTCTCACCCTGTCAGGCGCTGGTCTCGCAGGCGTTGTCATTCCCCCACTCATCGGCAGTCTCATTGCCAGGTTCAATTGGCAGGCGGGCTACATCGGCATCGCCGTGATTACCGCGCTGGCAGCGATACCGGTCAAATTCTTCTTCAAAGAGCCCGCGGACAAAACCGGCGAACAGAAATCCAGAATTGCGAAGACCGCGACGGCGGCCGCTGGTCTTTCATTGAAAGAAGCGTTGCGTGAACGGCAGCTTTGGCAACTCGCTATCGCCAATTTTTTTATCTCGTGCGCAACCGCATCCCTGTTGGTCCATCTCGTGCCCCTGCTGACCGATGTTGGATTGGGCCTGAGCGTCGCCGCGCAATTGGCCAGTCTCATGGGAATTGCGATGATCGTCGGTCGATTCTCGTCGGGGTACCTGATGGATAGATTCCATCCTCCATTCGTCGGAGCTGCCTACGTGTCAGTCGCCGGCGTCGGAGTGCTCCTGCTGCAATCGACATTGCCCAATCTCTTCGGTACGGCGATAGCAGTGGCCACATTCGGTCTCGCTGCCGGCGCTGAAGTGGAGCTCGTTGCGTTTGTTACCGCCAGATACTTTGGCTTGAAAGCCTACGGCCAGATTTACGCTGCACAATTCATTGTTTTTCAGCTGGCCGTGGGTATGGGCCCCCTGCTTGCGGGACGCATTTTCGACCTCTCGGGTTCATATTTGATGGCACTCCACTTGTGTGCCAGCGCTTTTTTTGGCGGCAGCTTGATCATTGCGATGCTTGGCAAACCGCGCACTCGGGAGCACACAGCGCCGCTGGCGCCAATAAAGCAGGCTTCGTAGCCTTACATGACCGGAGATTTTCTAAGTTGCGCGCTGCGCCCCTTCGCGAAGCAGCTGGACCACGCCCTCGGTCATTGCGATGTCCGCGTAGAGGGACCGTAAATTGTTGAGCGAGGCATTGTGAAAATCATCTGTCAGTGCGGCGTTGCCGTCCGCCATGAAGATCACTTTGTAGTTCAACTGCATCGCATCGCGGGCCGTGCTTTCGCAGCAGCAATTCGTTGCAACGCCGGTGATGATGACGGTCTCGATTTTTCGGGATTGCAGGACAGAGTGAAGATCGCAGGTGCCGGGGACGAACGCGCTGAATCGCGACTTCTCGAGCTTGATGTCCTGGTCGGCAACGTCCAGGCCTTGCCAGAGATTCCACGAGTGAGTGTTCGGGGCGAATGCCTTTCGCATCATCTCCCGGCTGTGGGCATCGTGAAAATGCGAATACCAGGTCGACCAGTTGGCGATGTCTTCATCGCGAGTCGTGTAGTGCAGGAATACGTTGATGCCCCGGGCCGCCCGTACAGCTCTGCTGATTTCGTTTACGTTCGCGACGATCTCCCGTGCTATCGGCACTTCCACGGCTGCACCGGGCTCCATGTATCCGTTCTGCATGTCGACGATCACATGCGCGGTTCGCGCGGAGTCTATGGTTTCGAAAATCCGCGGCCTGGCGCGACGCCGCTTGAAAGCCTCGTTGGCCGAGTCGACGACAGGTTGGACGAGTTTGATCTTATGCATTGCGACCTCTTCAGAATTTGGACAGCCTGAACGGTGACCGAACGACATCGTGCGCCAACGGGCTAGTTGTATAGCTTGAACGAATTGTATACCATATACAATTATTCAGGGCCGGTAATTATCGAAACGAACGGTCGAAATCGACCGCGTTCACCGGACAGCCGAATATCCAAGCGCCTGTGCGCGAGATCGCGCCAGCGTCGAATTAGAGCCAACAATCAGCGAAGGGTGAATCATGGCTGCAACGTTATGGAAGGAATACAAGACCGTCAGGGTCGAGAAGGAAGACGGGATTACCTGGGTGATTCTGAATCGGCCTGAAAAGCGCAACGCGATGAGCCCTCAGCTGCACTTCGACATGCTCGATGCGTTGACTGAGCTGGAAGTCGATCCGGAAACTCAGGTACTGGTGCTGACCGGCGCGGGCGAGAGTTGGTGCGCCGGGCAAGATCTGCGCGAATACTTCCGCGCGACGGATAATGATCCTGCGGCGCGGCGCAGGGCGAATTGGTCAGCCCAGGAGTGGCGCTGGCGCAGACTCTATTACTTTCCCCGGCCCACTATCGCGATGGTAAATGGCTACGTCATGGGCGGCGCATTTACGCAGCTCATTGCCTGTGATTTCGCGATCGCTGCGGAAGGCGCTACGTTCGGCTTGAGCGAAGTGAACTGGGGTATTTTCCCGGGCGGGCTGGTGAGCCGTGTAGTGGCCGATGCCCTGTGTTATCGCGATGCCATGTGGTACATCATGACCGGCGATCCGTTCGATGCGAAAAAAGCCGCCGAGATGCGACTGATCAATCACACCGTGCCGAAGGACAAATTGCGCGAAGAGACGGTGAATCTGGCGCGCAAGCTGATGAAGAAAAATCCGCAGGTCCTGCGTGCCGCCAAGGAAGTCTACAAACATTGTCGCACCATGGAAATCGGTCAGGCTGAGGAGTACATGCTCGCGAAGGCCAAGGCACTGCGTCTGAGCGATCCGGAAAAAGGCTATGAAACGGGCGTAGAGCAGTTTCTCGACACGAAAACGTATCGTCCGGGGCTGGGCGAGTACGACCGCAACGCCAAGAAAGAGTAGCGGTCGATTCGAGTCGATGGGCTACGCCGCCACGTTGCCGAAGAGGGTCGCAAGCGCACCGGGCCCTTTTCGGCGTTTGGTGCCCCTGCTCGCCGTCACTGACCGCGTTCAGTTCCTGATCGCCTTGGCGTCACGCGTCGCACCTTCTCCTGCGTCGGCCGTAACGCTTCGGGGATCATCAAATGCAAGGAAACGAATTTTATGGTGTCCGATTTAGTCGGCCAAGAGCTACCGTCTTTGCGAGTCGAGATCACGGAGTCCGACGTTAGAAGGTATTGCCGGGCCGTGGGTCAGCCGTGGGATGGAAAGGTGCCCTGGCTTTACCTGGCCAATTGCGGCGGCGATCAGATTTCCTCGCCGGAGCGAACTGACAGGCTTTCTGGAAGGCCGACTCTTTTTCCGTCCCGAGGTCCAACCGAGCGAGTCGTCGTAGGGGGACAGGAATGGCAGTTCGGTGTTCGCCCCTGTGTGGGAGATGTGCTGACGATCAAAGGGAGCTGCACGTCAATGCAGGAGAAACAGGGCGCGCGCTCGGGACCCATGACCATCAGCACGCTAGAGCTGACCTACACCAACGATCGCAATGAGCGAGTGGCATGGCAACGCTTGACGAGAATCCACCGATGACCCCAGCGAGCAAGCCATTGCAGGTTGGAGATCAGCTGCCGCCGTTGCGTCATTCAACGGACATCCTGGAGTCCGCTATTTTTTCGGATTGGTCAGGGAATCACCATCGCATCCATTGGGACCATGAATACGCTCGCTCCGAGGGGCTTTCACACGCCATCGTGAACAGTGGCGTCCTCGTGGCCTGGGTCGAGCAAGACGTCCAAAAGACTTATGGCGGCGTTGCGGGCTTGAAGAAGCTCGATTTCAGATTTCAACATCCGGTGCCGATCGGGGCGGCGGTCTGCTTCGGAGGCGAGGTCAAGGGCGCTTCGCATGAACGAGGCATTCTTACGCTACAGATTGCGATCTGGATTCGAGGATTGGAAGACAGCGTTCACCTGACTGGCAACGCGGTCGTCGAGTTGGCTCAATGACCTTGGCTGACCACACTGTGTGGGGCGCGTTCGACGGCGCCTGCTCGTCGAACCCAGACAAGGAATTGCTGATTGTCGATGGTGCGCGCTATACGTATCGGCGCGTGCACGAGAGCGCCTCCAGTTTGGCTGAGTCATTTGCGAAGTTTGGCGTGTCGCCGGGCGATGTAATTGCGCTGTGGCTGCCCAATGGCTTCGAATGGATTACGACGTTTTTTGCCGCTGCCCGACTTGGCGCCATCACGTTCGGCATCAACACCCGCTTGCGGATGGACGAGGCCGCCGGTTTGCTTTTGCAGTCTCGGGCCAAGGTCTTCGTGGTATCGCACGTGCGCGGAAGCGCGGACTACGTGGATACGGCATACCAGCTCATCCCGGGACTGCGTGAGTGTGGCGGAGCAGTCAAGTCATCTCGTTTTCCGCATCTCAACCAGGTTATTTGCACTGGCGAATCGGCTGTCCCGGGAATGCACCGGTGGCAGGACCTTTTGAAGGCAGAGCCTTACAGGCGTGACCGGCCAGCCCAGGCCCATGCAAGAAGCATTGCGTTGCTACAGTCCACCTCGGGCAGCACGGCCAAGCCGAAATGCGTGAAGCTCTATCATGGCGCGCTCACGAGGAATGGCTTCAACACCGGTGAGCGGATGGGCTTGAACCGAAATGACAAAGTGTTCGCGCCCGGTCCTTTTTTTCACGTCGGCGGGCTCGTGACCGGTTTGCTGGACGTCGTGACGCACCGGGCGACCTTGGTAACCATGGCGCATTACGAGGCCGGCAAAGCTCTGGAGCTGCTCGAGAAGGAGCAGTGCACGGCGCGGCTCGGAATCGACACCATGTATCAACGCGAGCTCGAGCATCCCGAGTTCCCCAATCGCGATTTGCGCCACCTTCGCAAGGGTGCCTTCATGGGGGCGTCTCATATTTTTCGAGAGGCCTGCACGAGGATGGGAATGTCAGACCTCATCAGCATTTACGGCCTGAGCGAAGCTTCTCCCATCGTGGCAACCACTGCTCCAACGGACTCGATCGATGTCAGGGCAGCTACCGTCGGCAAGCCACAAGAGGGCGTCGAGATAAAAATCGTGGGGTTGTCGACCGGCAAGTCAGTGGCGGAAGGCGAGACTGGAGAAATATGGGTGCGTGGATGGAGCGTCATGGAGGGCTATTTTGACGACCCGGCCGCAACAGCGCAGGCGCTCGCTGAGGACGGATGGCTGAAAACCGGCGACCTGGGGCGACTGGATCCCGGCTCGAATCTCATTTTCGCGGGACGCGTAAAAGATGTGATCAGGGTTGGCGGAGAAAACGTATCCGCTCAGGAAGTGGAGAGCGTTCTTCTTGCGCATCCGTCCATCAGGACGGCGCAGGTCGTCGCCGTTCAGGACCGCGACCTCGGCGAGGTGCCCTTCGCCTTCATCGAGCCGCATCCGGAGGCAACGTGGACCCCGGAGGAGATGACTCTTTTTTGCATGGAACGTCTGGCGCGTTTCAAGACCCCGCGAGAGTTCCATCTCGTGCGCGAGTGGCCGATGACTGGAGTCGGGAAAATACAGAAGGTAACGCTGCGCGACTGGGCTGCCGAAATCTGGCGAAAAAGTCGGTGATGTGTCTGGTCGAGTTATACAAACAGTCTGGGGCGGTATCGCACAATGAGCGGGAATGACACGAAGTTCTTCATCGACGGCGCATGGGTATCTCCCGTAACGCCGAAGATTCACACGGTGATCAATCCGGCCACCGCAGAGCCCGCCGGACAGATCAGCCTCGGCTCACGCGCCGACGTCGACAAGGCAGTGGCCGCCGCGCGGCGCGCCTTTCCCAGCTATTCGCAAACCAGCGCGAAAGAGCGCATCGCTTTGCTGGAGCGGATCGTCCAGGGCTATGAAGCGCGCAAGGAAGATCTGGCTCGCGCGATGACGCTCGAGATGGGATCACCCATCACATTCTCCAGGCAAGTCCAGAATGCCCTGGGCGTCGGCCATTTCAAACAAATGGCGCAGACCCTCGAGACCTACGAATTCGACGAGGTCGTGAAGGACACGCTGATCCGTCGGGAAGCCATCGGCGTGTGCGGATTGATTACGCCGTGGAACTGGCCGATAAATCAGGTCACGACCAAGCTGGCCGCGGCGCTTGGCGCCGGATGCACGGTGGTGCTCAAGCCGAGCGAGCTGTCGCCCCTCAGTGTCATCGTTCTTGCCGAAATTCTTCACGCGGCCGGCGTTCCGAAGGGCGTGTTCAATCTCGTCAATGGCGATGGGCCGACTGTGGGCGACGCAATTTCCAGCCACCCGGACATCGACATGGTGTCGTTCACCGGGTCGACACGCGCGGGCATCTTGATAGCCAAGTCAGCGGCGGACACCGTCAAGCGTGTCACGCAGGAACTGGGCGGAAAATCCGCAAACATTGTCTTGCCTGACGCTGATCTCAGCCAGGCAATCCCAGACGGCCTGATGGCTGCTTTCAGGAACGCCGGACAGTCGTGCATCGCGCCGACACGAATGCTGGTCCATCGCTCGCAACTGGACGAAGCCCGGGAAATTGCCAGGCAGACAGCGGCGCGGATCAAGGTTGGCGATCCCATGGACCCGTCGGTGGTCGTCGGGCCGCTCGCCAACAAGGCGCAGTTCGAGAAGGTGCAGGGGATGATCGAGACGGGCATCCGCGAAGGCGGCACGGTGGTTTGTGGCGGCGCCGGCCGGCCTGCCGGCGCAAACGATCGTGGCTATTTTGTGCGCCCAACGGTATTTGCCGACGTCACTGCGAACATGACCGTCGCGCGGGAAGAAATTTTCGGACCGGTTCTCTCGATGATCACCTATGACCGGGAGGAGGAAGCTATCGCGGTGGCGAACGATTCGGTCTACGGCCTGGGGGCTTACGTGCAGTCAAAGGATCTGGCGCATGCGCAGCGGGTTGGGGCGCAGCTACGTGCGGGGCGCGTCTATCTGGGTGCGCACCGCTTTCCGATCCTGGATGCGCCGTTTGGGGGCTACAAGCGCTCGGGCAACGGTCGGGAAATGGGCCGGTGGGGTCTCGAGGAGTATCTCGAGGTCAAAGCGCTGATCGGCTACGTCCGCGACCCAGTGCAAGCCTAATGGGTCGATCAATCAGAGCTGTCCGAGCTTGGGTTGTTTTGCTGAGAGTACGTCACCGTGGCTGAGCATCCATTGCCTGACAGTGCACCGGTAACTCCTGTCGCGATATCTGTCTTCGTCGAAGCCGGACGCTACGTGTTCAGAACCGACGACTCGAGACCGATCTATTCGTTTGATAGGGACAGACGGGAAGAGTCGAACTGCG
>JBDTUL010000072.1:0-16397 GCA_040007735.1 Gammaproteobacteria bacterium
ACCTGGCATATTGATATCGGTGAGAACAACAACCAGATCAAACGGTTTTAACGACTTAATATATCGCAATGCATCATCGCCATTAAAGGCAAAGTTGAGCTCCACATCTCCGCTGCGGATTTCTTTGCGATCTACGAGCACGAGCGCGAGACTCTCGGCTCGAGTCTCGTGTCGCGTGAGGAGTACGTGCTCCAGCCGGGCGAGCGCCGCGAGCTGTGGCTGCCGATGTCTCGCGACGCTACGTTCGTCGGCGTCATCGGAGCGTTCCGGGACATTCGCGGCGCGCGTTGGCGAACCGTTTCACAGGCGCCTCGCAAGACGGCAACCGATATGTTCTCGCGTGACACCGTCACGCTCGCTGCGAGTCACGGTGGCATCACCCTCGCCGTAAAGAACTGACGGCAGCGGGCCCATGTCCGAGAACAATCGCATCATCTGGTCGGAAGGGCTGTTTCTCCGCCCGCAGCATTTCCAGCAACAGGAACGCTATCTCGAGAGTTTCATCGAAGGGCGCGCCGGCGCTCTGCGGCCGTACTCGTGGGGCTTCACGGAGCTCGAGATCGAGCGCGACCTGCTCGCCATCGGCCGGCTGGGCCTGCGGCGGGCACGCGGCGTGTTCCCGGATGGAACGCCGTTCGCCATGCCGGACAACGATCCGCTGCCCGCGCCGCTGGAGATCGGTCCCCAGCTACGCTCGGAGGTCATTCATCTTTCCGTGCCGCTCAGGAAGTCGGGCGCCACCATGGCCTTACGCAGTGGCGGCACGGATGCCGTGCGTTACAACGGCCGCGGCTACGAGACGCGCGATGTCTCATCCGATTCAACCGACTTCGCCGATCTCGAAGTTGCCGCGTTGAACGCGCACCTCGCACCCCAGAGCGAGCCGGGCGAGGATTTCGCGAGGCTTCCCATCGCTCACGTCGTTGAGTGCCGTGCGGACAATCGCGTGGTGCTGGAGGACGCCTTCATCCCCACGGTGCTGCGTTGTGGAGCCGCGCCTCCGCTCGCAACGTTTCTCGCCGAGTTGCAGGGGATGTTGCACCAGAGAGGCGAGGCGCTCGCCGCGCGCGCGGTGGCCAGCGGCCGCGGCGGGGCCGCTGAGATCGCGGACTTTCTGATGCTTCAGTCAGTGAACCGCTACGAGCCGGTGGTGACGCATCTCGCGACGTCGGCCGGCTGTCATCCGGAAGACTTGTACCGACTGGGTCTGGAGATCATCGGCGACCTCTTCACGCTCACCTCCACGTCGCGCCGTCCGCCGCAGTTCGCCCCCTACCGACACGAGGCTTTGCGCGAGAGTTTCGAGCCCATCATCCAGGCATTGCGCGCCACCTTGAACGTGGTGCTCGAGCGCAATGCCGTCAGCATTCCGCTGGCGCAGAAGAAATTCGGTATCAGTGTCGCCACGGTGTCGGATGCCGCGCTCTTCGAGAACGCCGTGTTCGTTCTGGCCGCGCGGGCGGACATGCCGGTGGAAGAGCTGCGCAGCCGCTTCCCCCTGCACCTGAAGCTCGGTCCCGTGGACAAGATTCGCGACCTGGTGAACCTGCAGCTTCCCGGAATCGGTATTCAGGCGATGGCCGTGGCGCCCCGCCAGATTCCGTATCACGCCGGGTGCGTGTACTTCGAAATCGACCGGGCCGGGGAACTGTGGCGTTCGCTGAAAGGGAGCGGTGCCATCGCGGTCCATCAATCGGGAGATTTCTCGGGGCTGGCCCTCGAGCTCTGGGCGATTCGGGGTTGAGTCATGGCCGACACTCCTGACGATCCGTTTGCCTCCGGCGATGTCACCATTCTGCGTCCGCGGCCCGGCCGGCGGCCCGCCGCCTCGCCGGGCGCACGCTCGACGCTGAGTCAGGAATCACCAATCCCTTCGCCTGCCGGCCAGGCGCGCGGCCTGCCGCCGCCGCAAGCAGACATCGGCGTTCCCGACATCTCAGTGAGCGGTTCGAACGCGCTGCTCCATGCCGCTGTTCCGTTGCTCGTGCTCGCGGGGCGCTTGCGCGGGCAGATTGCCCACGCGGATATCGAAAGCCTGCGCACCCAGGCAGTGAACGAGGTGCGTGTATTCGAAGACCGCATGCGCGTGGCGTCCGTGCCCGCCGAAGACGTGCTGGCCGCGCGTTATGCGCTTTGCACCGTCATCGATGAAGCAGTACTCAACACGCCATGGGGCGCGCAGAGCGCGTGGGCGGGGCAGTCGCTGCTCGTCACGTTTCATCGTGAATCCGGCGGCGGCGACAAGTTCTTTCGCATTCTCGAGCGGGTCATTGGGGAACCGTCGCGCTATCTGGCGCTGCTCGAGCTGCTGCATGTGTGCCTCGCCCTGGGCTTCGAGGGCCGCTATCGGCTCGACGACCACGGGCCTATGCGCCTCGGGGAAGTACGCCAGAACCTGTACCGCGTCATCCAGAGCGTGCGGGGAGGTGTGGAAGCAGACCTTTCGCCGCACTGGAAAGGCGTGCAGGATCGTCGCAGCCCAGTCGTGCGCTTTGTGCCGCTGTGGGTGGTGGCGTCGGCTTGCGTGCTGGTGCTGCTCGGCGTGTTCATTCTGTTCAGCGCGTGGCTCAACGAGCGCACGAGCGGCATCCACGCGGTGCTGGCAAACGTTGGGCTGGAGCCGCTGTTTGCCGCTGAGCCGACGCCCGCTGTTCCTCAGATCAGTCTGAAGTCATTGCTCGCGGAGCAGATTGCGCGCGGACTGGTTTCCGTCGATGAGAGGCCAGGATCATCCACGTCCATTACCGTGACGGTGCCCGAACTATTCGCTTCGGCCAGCTCCAGCGTGAATTCGCTCTATACCGGCCTCATTGGCGAGATCGGCGGCGCACTGGAGAAAGTGCCGGGGCACATCACGGTGACCGGTCACACTGACGATCAGCCGCTGCGATCGCTGCGATTCCAGGACAACTTCGAGTTGTCGCGCGCCCGGGCCATGGAGGTGGCCACACTGTTGAAGGCGAACGTGCGGGACCCCGGCCGCATCGACTTCACCGGCAAGGGCTCGTCCGAGCCGCGCTACCGTCCGGAGAACCTCGCCGAGAATCGCGCGCGCAACCGGCGCGTCGAGATCATTCATCGAAGGGACGGGTGATCGATGCTCGCCTTGCTCAAAAATAGGGCCGTACTCGTCGCGCTCGGGCTGGTGCTCGTTGCCCTGCTGATCTGGTTTGCCGGGCCGTACATTGCCTTCGCGGACTACAAGCCGCTGCAGGGTGCGGTGGCACGGCTCGTATTCATATTGTTGATGGTGATTGCCTACGCGGCCTTTGTGCAATTGCGCCAACTGCGCAATGCCAACGCAAGCCGGCAGCTCGTGGATGAAGTCTCGAAGCAAAGTGACAGTGACCCAAGCACGTCTCGTTTGGCCGCTGCCGACACGGCTCAACTCCGCAAGCGCTTCGAAGAAGCCATCAATACGCTCAAGAAGTCGCGCCGCAAGGGGCTTACGAGCCTCTACGAACTGCCCTGGTACATCATCATCGGGCCTCCGGGTTCTGGCAAGACCACGGCGCTGGTCAACTCGGGCCTGAACTTCCCGCTGGCGCAGAAGTTCGGCAGGGAAGCGCTGCGCGGAGTGGGGGGCACGCGCAATTGCGACTGGTGGTTTACTGACGAAGCGATTCTTCTGGACACCGCCGGCCGCTACACCACTCAGGATTCAGACTCGCGCGTCGATGCCGCCGGTTGGGCTGCGTTCCTGCAACTGCTCGTGAAGTATCGCCGCCGCAGGCCCATCAACGGTGTCATCGTCGCGATGAGTGCATCTGATCTGCTCACACTCAACGAGCGAGACGCCGAGCGCCACGCCATCGCCATTCGCCAGCGCCTGGACGAGCTCAGCCGGAACGTGCGCATCGACGTGCCGGTCTACTTCCTCGTCACCAAAGCCGATCTGGTAGCAGGCTTCTCGGAGTTCTTCGACGAGCTCGGCCAGGAAGGCCGTGCGCAGGTGTGGGGCAGCACGTTCCCCATCGAGCTGACGGAGTCGGGCCGCGCCGCCGAATCCTTTGGCCAAGAGTTCGATCAGCTCATCGAACGCCTGCAGCAGCGCGTGCTGTTTCGCGTTGAAGGTGAGCGGGACCCACGCCGTCGCATCGGCGCAGTGGCCTTCCCTCGTCAGATGGCCGCACTCAAACCTCTGTTGGATGGCTTGCTCAAGCGCGTCTTCAGCGTCTCGGATTTCGACCACCGCTTCCTCCTGCGCGGCGTCTACTTCACCAGCGGCACGCAGGAAGGCACGCCCATCGACCGGATGCTCGGCGCGGTAGCACGCACGTTTGGCTTCACCAGCGCGGTGGCAACGCCGCCGACGGGGCCGGGCAAAGCCTATTTCATAGAGCGTTTGCTGCGAAACGTGATCTTCCAGGAGTCCGGCCTCGCGGGTGCCAATCGAAAGGCCGAGGTGCAAAGGGTGGTTCTGCAATCCGCTGCATACGTGGGCTGCGTCGTGGTGCTGGTGCTGGGGATCATCGCGCTGGGTGTCAGCTACCGAGCGAACGCCAACTATGTCGAAGACGTCGGTGTCACCGTCAAAGCGTTGAGCGGCACGGAAGTCGGCGCTGGCGCCTTGTCGGCCGAGTTCGCTCTGGATCGGTTGGACTCGTTGCGCGCAGTGGCCGCGGCGGCGGAAAAGCACAAAGGCGACGTGCCGTGGCGCATGCGATCTGGCCTCTATCGTGGCAACTCCCTTGGCTCTGCCGCACGTGACGCTTACACACGCGAACTGAACGGGGTGCTACCCATTGTTCTGAGCACTCGGTTCGCACAACAGTTGCGTGCGAACGCGGGCTCGCCAGACCCGCTGTATGAATATCTGAAGGGCTATCTGATGCTCGGTGAAGATGAGCATCGCGACGGTCAGTATCTGCGCGCGCTGGGTCGAGTCGAGTGGCAGCGCATGCTTCCCGAGGACACCGCCACGGCTCGGCGCCTGGGCGATCACTTCGACCAGCTGCTGGAAGAGAAAGGTCGCCTCAGATCCGTCTCCGTGGACGCGGAGCTGGTCGAGCAGGCGCGGGCCACCCTGCGCAGCGCTTCGCTCGCGCAACTCATGTACAGCCGCCTGAAGCTCTCTTCCCTGGTGGACACGGGGAAGGCCGTGCGTCTCGACCTTGCGGCTGGCCCGGGAGCGCCGCTCATCTTCGTACGCCGTAGCGGAAAGCCTTTGACGGAACCCATTCCCGCGCTCTATACGCGTGCCGCGTTCGATGAATTCAACTCCGCTGGCAAGCTCACCTTGGTCCGGCAGTTCGCGGAGGACGCGTGGGTGTTCGGGGCCGGCCCGCTGGATGTCGTGCGAAGCGGCGCACTGGTTCACGACGTGCTCGAGGTGTACGAGCAGGACTACATTCGGACCTGGGACGCGGTGTTGAGGGACATCACTCTCAAGCCGACGTTGAACCCTCAGCAGCTCGCCGACGTGCTCGCGGTGGCGGCGGGTCCCGAATCGCCCTTCAAGGGTTTGCTGGTCGCCGTGGCAAAGAACACAGATCTGCTGGCGCCGAAGCCGGCATCGCCCGGCCAACTTGCGCAGAACGCCGTCGCCGGCCGCACCACGCAACTCCAGCAGCTTCTGGGTGGCAAGACGTCCAATGAGGCTGCGCCCGGTTCGCGCGTCAGCCTTCACTTTGCGCCGATTCGAGAGCTCGTCGGCGGCGGCACGGGTGCACCGGCGCCGATCGATGGGGTTCTCGCCTCGCTGGGCGAGACGCAGCGACGGTTGCAGTCGATTGGCTCAGGGCTGGGTGAGACGAGTGCGCTCGATGCGATCTCGCGTTCCGGCGAGGTGGATGCACTCAAGAGCCTTCAGGTCGCCGCCCGGCAGCTGCCCGTGCCCGTAGGCGACATGATCAGTCAGATTGGATTGCGCACTGAGACGGCAGCGGTGAGCGAAGCGCGTGGAGATCTCTCGCGTCGCTACAGTCAGCAGGTGCTGCGTGAATGTCGGGAACTCGTCGAAGGGCGTTATCCGCTGAGCCGCAACAGTTCCAACGACGTGCCGCTAGGGGATTTCGGTCACGTGTTCGGGCCGGGCGGCGTGTTCGACAAGTTCTTCAACGAGAATCTTGCACCGCTCGTGGATACGTCCCGCACGCCATGGCGATTCAAGGCGGGCACCGCGCCCATCGGTTCCGGTTCGCTGCTGCGCCAGTTCCAGCTCGTCCAGCGCATTCGTGATGCGTACTTTGGCGGCGGCGGCCAGACGCCGGAGGCGCGCTTCTTCCTGGTGCCTGACGAACTCGATGCATCCGCCACGCGCTTCAGTCTGGAGGTCGATGGTCAGGGCTTTGAGTATCGGCACGGGCCTCAGCAGAGTCGCGCCATGTCCTGGCCTGGCACAGGCGCCAGTGCGTCCTTCAGCTTTGAGGAGCGGGGGGCGGCGATTCCAGGCGTTTCCAAGCAGGGACCATGGGCGTGGTTCAGGCTGCTGGAGCAGGCGCGTCTGGAACCTGAGAACAGCAGCCGCTATCGCATCACGTTCACCGCCGGCGGCCGCTCGATGCGCGTGGTGCTGAACGCTGCCTCCGCGCGTAACCCCTTCGGACTGAATGCGCTCGCCGGCTTCAGTTGCGCGATGTAGCCGTGACTGAAGGCGCGGCGGCGGTCGGTTTCTTTGGGAAGCTCCCCTGCCGCGGGGACTTCCTGCAGCGGCGCGTGCGACCCGAATTCGTGGATGTCTGGGACGACTGGCTACAGCGCTGCATCGGCGAGAGCTCGCGCCAGATGCAGGATCGCTGGCTGGATGCGTATCTCACCGGGCCCGTGTGGCGCTTTGTTTTGTCCCCTGGAATCTGCGGTACCGGCGCTTACGCTGGTGTTCTGGTGCCGAGCGTGGATCGCGTTGGGCGCTATTTCCCGCTGGCCATCGTCGCGCAGTGGAACGCGGATGATTCGCCGCTCGCCGCTGCTTGTGGTGCCAGCGCGTGGTTTGACGCCGCTGAAGCACTCGCACTGCAAGCGCCGGAGACGTCTGATTTCGACGCGTTCGACGCCAACGTTGCGCGCCTCGGAGGGCTCATCGACAGCAGTGGTGTCGCGGAGTCTTCACATTTGCACGAGCTGCTCTCCGAAACGGAGTTTCCTCATCGGCTGGCGCAGTGGCATGTGCCGCTGGAATCGGTTCAATCCCTGCAGCGTGCCGTGAACGAGTTGGCGGTTCGCGAGCTGGAGCGGACGCTTCGGCCGCTCTCTCTTTGGTGGAGCGATGGCTCGAACGACGTTGAGCCTGCCTGGCTGTGCGCACGGGGCCTGCCTGCACCGAACAGTTTCGCCGCCATGCTGTCGGGCGAGTGGTCTTCGAGTGGGTGGACCAGCGTGGGCGAAGGGCTCGACAGACACGCGGCTCGCCCTTCGAAAACCAACGTCCCAGCGTCCGAGCCCGGTGTTCGCGTTACTGCCTGCCACGAGCCGGTGACGAGAGAGTGGGGCGCCGCGACTTCCGGAGCAGAGTTCATCTCGCGGCCGGAGATGGGTTTGTGGGCTGTCGCCATGTCTGGTGTTGCGGACAAAGGCCGTGCGGCCGCACAGGCAATCGGCGATGCACTCCAGGGCGTGCCGTCCGCTGCGACGTTGACAGCGCTCGCCGAAGCCGTGCGCCACACACTCAACGCAGTGCGCGGCCAGATAGCGAGAGGCTCCCTCGTCGGTGCAAGCGGTGCTGACCTCTCTACGGCGGTCATTGTCTTTCTCGTGCGCGGCACGGAGTGCGCTCTGGTCTATGCCGGGGCGGTTCAGGCGTTTCGAGTTCGCGGATCCAGTGTCGCAGCCGTCATCAGTGTCGCTGCGCCGGAAGAGGTCACCGCCTCCGCCAACACCCTGTTGGACCTCGTTTCGGAAGGTGAGAGACCTGCCGCGTTACCGGCAGGCGAGTCCGAAGCTCGCGTTCGCTACTCACAGCTGCACGCGCACGACACCTGGGTAATCGCAGGCAAGGCGCTGTTCGAGGATCTGTCCGTCGCCGAGCGTGCGGCCGCCGCCGCACATGGCGCCGTCGATGGAAAAGCCGGGCTGGCGCTCGTGCGCAGCGCCTGTGAACAAGGAGGCACTGCGTTGAGCGGGCCACTTCCCGTTCTGTTACTGGCGGCCACTCAGACGCCGTCACAAGGATGATCCGCTCGTGTTGCTCGCTCTCAGTGTCATCAGCTCGCAAGGCGCGGGTCTTGGGCCAACGGCGTACAAGGTGTTCGACGAGCGCGGCGGCTCCATAGGCCGTCTCGAGACCAACGACTGGACGCTGCCGGATTCGGAGAAGTTCGTCTCTACGCGCCACGCCCAGGTGCGCTGGACCAGCGGTGCGTACTATCTGGACGACACCAGCACCAACGGCACGTTCGTCAACACGCTCGAACAGCGAGTGACGGTCGAGGCGCCCGCATGTCTCCGCGACGGCGACCGTATCTTCATTGGCAGCTACGAGATTTTGGTGCAGCTCATCGAGCAGCGGTCCGCACAGGCTCCGGCCCCCGCGCGGCCCGCGCCCCCGCGCTCAGACGATTCTCCAACGTTGCGTCTGTCTACGCTGACGGGGGATGAAGTTCATCCGGCTCCGAGTCCACACGATCTTTTGGTGGCACTCGGGTTGGACCCGGAGCGGGTCGATTCGGGTGTCTATCAGCAGGTGGGGGTCGTGCTGAAGATCGTCACGCAGGGCCTGATCGATGTTCTGCAATCGCGCGCGGAAGTCAAGAGCCGCTTCCGAATGCCAATGACGTACGTCAAGCCGGTGGAGAACAACCCGCTCAAGTTCTCTCTGAGCGCACAGGACGCGCTGCGCAGCCTGTTTATCAATCGCAATGCCGGCTACATGCCGGCGACGGATGCGTTCCGCGAAGGGTTCGCGGACGTGTCTTACCATCAGCTGGCGATGCTCGCCGGAGTGCGCGCTGCATTCAAATCCATGTTGGCGAGCTTGCATCCGGACAAGCTGGAAGCGCAATTCGAGCGCCGCCTGCGACGCACCTCGTTCGTCCGGTTCGCGTTCCGTCTGCGGTTCTGGGGCATGTACCGCGCGCAATTCGAGGATTTCGACAGTGACCCGGAGTCGCACTTCCAGCAGCTTTTCGGCGAGGAGTTCGCGCGCGCGTACGAGGAGCAGTTGCAGAAGCTTGCCGCCGGGGCGAGGCCGGAGCGCAAGTGAAGCCATCGGGCAATCGCAGTCCTGTGCCTGCCACGTGTTTTACATGGCGCTCCGCGTCGCTCACTTCGCAAGGCAACGTTCGCGCACACAACGAGGATGCAGTACTCGAGCTGCCCGCAGCGGGACTGTGGGTGGTGGCGGATGGCATGGGCGGCCACAACGCGGGTGACGTGGCGAGCAATGCCATCGTGGCGGCCTTGTCTTCGATGGTGCGGCATGCGCGGCCCAGCGTGACGCTCGAGGAGGTGGAAGATCGGCTCAACGGCGTGAATGAGCAACTCTATCGCGCCTCGCTTGAAGAAGGCGGCGGCGTCAGTGGCAGCACGGTTGCGGTTCTCATTGCACTCGAGAGGCATGTGCTGAGCGTGTGGGCGGGCGACAGTCGTGTGTATCGTTGCCGCGATGGGCGACTGACGCAGATCACCAGCGACCACAGCGAGACGCAGGAGATGGTGGCTGGCGGGTTGATGTCGCCGGATGAGGCGGAAACGAGCGAGTCGTCGAATGTGATCACTCGTGCTGTGGGGGGAGCTGCAGAGTTGTTTCTCGATCTCGCGCTTACCGAGCTTCGTGATGGCGATCAGTTCCTCATCTGCACGGACGGGCTGTATCGCGCGTTGCCGAAGCACATCCTGCAGAGACTGGTCGCGGACGTCGAGCCGCGGGTGATTTGTGAGGCGCTGATCCGTCAGGCCTTGGCCGGGGTGTGCCGGGACAATGCGACGGCGATCGTCGTGCAGTTTTCCGGCTCATGAGCGATTTCCGGGAAGCGCTGTACGCGCATCTGGATGGCAAGACCTCGCTCGAGGAGGTGCAGCTCTCACTGCGCGCGAGCCTCGCCGGCCAGTCGACCCTCGCGCCCGCCCATGGCGCCGTCATCGAAGCCCTGTACCGCGGCGACCGCCTCTCCGGCGATACCTATCTCGTGCTGATGAAATGTGTGCATGCCATTCAGCAACCCGTGCCACAACCCCCGCCCCCCGAGGGCGATGACAAAACCATTTTCCGTGCCGTTTCAGCGCCTCGCGCTGCGCCCGGTGATATGCCTCCGCCGCCGGCTGACGACCCTGACAAAACACGCCTACGTGCGCGTTCTTCTCATGCAGCAGCGAGCCCGCCTCCCAGCCGCCCGGCGTTTGAGGGCTCTTCATCTGAAGCCGCAGCATCAACAACACCACCATCTCACAATCCAACACTCCCAACTGCAACGAGTACCAGCTGGAGCGACCCCTCTCGCTGGACCGGCACCGACGCACCACCTCCGGCCCCAGGCACCGTCATCCGCGACCGCTTCGTCCTGGAAGAACAAATAGGCAAAGGCGGCATGGGCACCGTCTTCAAAGCGCGCGACCTGCGCAAGGAAGAAGCCCAGGACCGCAACCCCTACGTCGCCATCAAAATCCTCAACGAAGACTTCAAACGCCATCCGCAATCGCTGCAGGCCCTGCAGCGCGAAGCGCGCAAGTCCCAAACGCTCGCCCACCCGAACATCGTGACGGTATACGACTTCGACCGCGATGGGGCAAACGTCTACATGGTGATGGAACTGCTCGAAGGCGAGCCGCTGGACCGCGTGATCCGCCGCAACGAAGGCACGGGCGTGGGGCTCCAGGAGGCGCTGCGAATCGCGCGCGAGATCTGCACGGGCATGTCCTACGCGCATGCGAATGGCTTCGTCCACGCAGACTTCAAACCAGCCAACACATACCTGTTGCGAGATGGCGTAGTGAAGGTGCTCGACTTCGGCATCGCCCGCGCAGTGAAGAGCGGCGTACTGTCAGCCGGCGAACTGACGGTGTTCGACCCGGGCACGCTCGGCGCACTGACGCCCGCCTACGCGAGCTGCGAAGTGATCGCGGGGCGCGAGCCGGATACTCGCGATGACGTATACGCGATTGCCTGCGTCATCTATGAATTGATCACGGGCACGCATCCATTCAAACGCATGTCGTCGGATCTGGCGCGTTCGATGAATGCAGTTGTCGAGCGGCCCGCAGGGTTGCCCGGCCGCATCTGGCGAGCGCTCCGACAGGCGTTGGACTTCAATCGTGAGCAACGGCCGGCTTCTGCAACGGTGCTGCTGGAAGCATTCATCGTGCAGCCCTACCCTCAGGTGCTGCAGGCCACTGGCATTGCCGCCGCAATTGTCGTGGTGGTGATTGCGGGCGTACTGATTCGGAACGCGGTGCTGACGCATCACGAACGAAGTGTCGCGGCGACGTTGGCTTCTGCTGACGGAGCTGGGGTCGAGGCGTTGCTTCCCGAGCTGCGCGCGCTTCCGACGCAACAGCGGGCGGCCATTTTGCTGGATGGGGCGGCGCGCTCGGGGCTCATTCTGTTTTTTGAAGGGCGGATGAACGATGCCGTGGACGGGCAGAAGGGGCGGCATGACTATCCGCAAGCCGAGGCGCTGCTCGCGGAGCTGAAGACCTTTTTGTCGGATTCCCAGGCGGTGAAGGACATTGGGGATCGGTTGAATGCCCGCAAGAATGACGAGATCAAGCGGCAGAGTGACTGGCTGGATTTCTATCTCAAGCGCGGGATGTTGATCTCGGCGCAGGGTGCGCCGAATGTTTCCACAGTGTTGGAGATTGTTCGGGCGGTAGATCCGGGAAGTCGGTTGTTGAGTGATCCGAGGTTGCCTGGGGCGTTTGCGCAGCAGGCCGGGGTTGCCTTGGAGAGTGGGGATGTCAGGTTGGCGCAGGCGCTGGTGACGGCGGGGTTGGCTATTGATTCCCGGGATCCTGGCTTGGTGGATTTGAGGGATCGGGTTCGGCTGGCACGTGTTACAGCTGCGGCTAGACCTGAGCCAACTGCAGCAAACTCCCTTTCTAAAGCCGCCGCCGCAGCCGAGCCACCCACCGACCGAGAGTCGCTGGAGGCCCAATCTGAAGCCGTGTTGCTGGCGCGGCTCGGCGCGGCATTCAAACAACCCATTCTGTCGCTGGGCGAGGCGCGCCGCATGGCATGGGTGGTCGAGGAACTGGGAAGGCGGGGTTACAGCGCTGCCCCCGACCTGAAGAAGAAACTGAAAATCCAGCTGGTCGGCGACGTCAACGCCATCCGCGCCCGATCCGGCATCGATGCCGCAATCAGATTCGCAGAAGGTGCCTACGCACTGTTCCCCGACTCTCCGGGCCTGAAGAAAACGCTGATCGAAGTGCGCCTCGCCGCCGCCCAGCGAGCCGCGCAGCGACGCGATGGCGCACTTGCGGAGATCCGGCACAACCTGGACGGCCTGCTCGACACCCGAAGTGTCGAGGACACCTGGTCGCTGGAACTGGAAGGCGAGATGCGACGCCTCTCAGGCTATTTGCCCGACGATGACCCTTACGTCACTCACGTCAGGCGCACCGCGGCTGGCCTCTATCTTACTCGCGCAAACGCACTGGCCGATGTGCAGCGGCTCGCCGAAGGCGCAAGAATGCTCGACCGCGCTCACGAACTTGGAGCGGACCCCGCCGCGATGGCGCAAACGGAAAAGCTGCTTGCCGGTGCGAAAGCCAAGCGAGAGCTCGATATCAAAGCGCGCGACAGTGCCGCGCAGATCGCCGCTCGCAAGGAAAAACTGCTGGTGCAGGCCAAGGCAAACGACGTCACCGGTGCGCTTGCGTCGCTCGAGGCCTTACGCCCCGATCTCGCGAAGAAAGATTTGTTCCTCGTCGAAGAAGGCCCGAACGCGATCGGCCGCGCCTTCCTGCGCATGGCGTCTGGCGCAGCCCGCGATGGACGCTTCGAGGATGCGGTCCGTCTCGCCGAACGCGGCCGGCAGATCGCGCGGTCGTTGCCTGAGATCGGGCAGGCACGCGAACGCTATATTCATTTTCAGGCCATCGACGGCACGCTGACCCATCGGTCGGGGTTCGATGTTCGCGGCATTCGGCGCGAGCTCGCCGCGCTCGCGAAGCAGGACCCTGAGGAGACCACGGCCGTGATGCGGCGATTCGTTCGAAATCTACTCACGCGTGTGGATGCCACGAGCGAACCCATCACGGTGGCGCGCTTGTCGCAGGCCGCGCGCGAATTGAATGAGGACGCCACGGCGCTGGGCGGGCCCGATGCCGCGGCCGCGACGGCTCGCTAGGGAGTGCACCGGAAATGAGTCAGGACTTGGCGGAGAGACTTGGGTCTCTCGCGCGAGATCATCGTGAGGGGCGGTTGAGCTTGCGGGCGTATCGGGATTTGCGAGCGCCGTTACTCGATCTGCTGGTCACGAGGCAGAGTGTGGATGTGGATACGACCCGGCCGAGGATGACGTCGCGGCCGGTGGCCGCAGAGGCTGTTGTGGCGGCGGTTCAATCAGCTACCAGTGTTGGTTTGAACGCTCCGGATGGGAGAGCTCACAATCGCCGGGCGGCTAGGAGTGGAGTTCTGGGTGCAGTGGTGGTGCTGGTGGGGGCGGGCGCTGTGTTCGTAGCGTGGGCGTTGAACTGGTCACCGCTTCACTTTTTGCCGAACGCGAACACGCCGCAGCCGCGCGCTGAAGTCACGCGAGACTTCGTGCGCACCTTTCTCGAGGACGATGACTGGAGCGACGAGCGATTGCGTGCGCTGAACGTAAGGCTCGGCGATGGCACCGATACCGCGACGCCGATCACCCGCACGCAGTGGGGCAGGCGTCTCGCGGATGCAGTGCGCGCTCGGCTGAAGGAACGGCAGGCGTTGGGTGCGAAGCTGCTCGATCACTCCGACAACCCGCTCGCAGACCTCGCAGTCAGAGTGGGCATCGACTTCGAGTCTCTCGATGAGCTGTCGACAGTGCCCGAACAGGCTGTCGAGGTAGTCGCAAAATATCAGCCGGTTGCAGTAGCCGATGCGAACCCAGCTACCTGCCCGGCGTCCGGCCCCGGCCCCGGCCCGGGCGCGAGCGCGCGAAACCTGCCATGCCAGGACAAACTCGCCAGCGGAGAGTCAGGGCCCAAGCTAGCCGTGGTGCCGGCGGAGCCGGGGAAGACGGGAGAGCCGCGAGACCCGCCACAAGCGGGCGCGGGCGCCAATGCAGGTTCAATCGCGGCAGGCGCGGCGCCCACCACGCACCGGGCCTTTGGAGTTTCGATTCGGCAGGTCTCCCAGTCGCAGTTCCGCCTGTTCTGCGAACGCACCTCTCACACCTTCCCTCGCCAACCCTGGGACGAAGATGAGGACCCCGTCGTAAACGTAACGTGGAATGAAGCGCGTGACTATCTCGCGTGGCTCTCTACCGCCAGCGGGCAGCAATATCGTTTGCCGACAGAAACTGAGTGGTCGCGTGCCGCGAGCGTGATTGGGGTCGGTGCCAAGTCCGGCATCGGCAGAGTTCGCGAATGGGTGGAAGACACTTGGTCTGAAGACGGCGGCGCCGACAACTCGCAGCACGTTGTCAGAGGAATGTCTTACGCCGATCGCGAAGACACTCCGCAAACCGCGCGCCGCGGGCGAACCGCCGAGACGCGCGATGCCCTGACCGGATTCCGGGCTCTGCGTGAAATAACGTGAGAACCGCCGGGCAGGCCAACTTGCCACACGACCGGGTAAAAGCCGTCGGCCTCGCCACGGCGCCTATTAGTCAGATCCGCTCCTAGGCGAGGTTCTCTGACAACGCATGCGCCTTCAGCACCACGCGACGGCGCTCCACCGCCTGCGCCAGCCGATCCAGCACCTGCACGGTCGACGCCCAGTCGATGCAACCATCCGTGATGCTCTGGCCGTACACCAGCGGCCGGCCGGGAATCAGATCCTGTCGGCCCGCGACCAAATGGCTCTCCACCATCACGCCGCCAATGCGCGAATCCCCCGCCTCGATCTGCCGCGCAATCGTGTCGATGACGCGAGGCTGATTTTCAGGCTGCTTCGAGCTGTTGCCGTGACTTGCATCGATCATTACGCAGGTCTCGAGCCCGGCGGCTGAAATAGTTTTCCACGCCGCATCCACACTCGGCGCATCGAAGTTAGGCACCTTGCCACCGCGCAGAATTACATGACAGTCCCCATTACCTGCTGTTGTGGCGATAGCAGTGCGGCCCTGCTTCGTCACAGCCAGGAAATGATGGGCCTGGGACGCGGCCTGAACCGCATCCACCGCAATCTTCACGTTGCCATCCGTGCCGTTCTTGAATCCGACCGGGCAGGAGAGCCCCGACGCGAGCTCTCTATGCACCTGGCTTTCCGTGGTGCGTGCACCGATGGCACCCCAGGCCACGAGGTCCGCGATGTATTGCGGCGTGATCATGTCCAGGAATTCGCAGCCCGCCGGCAGGCCGAGCCGGTTGATGTCCAGTAACACGCCGCGCGCCAGGCGCAGCCCCTGGTTGATGCGGAAGCTGCCATCGAGATCCGGATCGTTGATCAACCCTTTCCAGCCCACCGTCGTGCGGGGCTTTTCGAAATACACTCGCATGACGATTTCGAGCGTGCCCTTCAGGCGCTGCCGCTGCTCGACCAGGCGCGCCGCGTAATCCTTCGCGGCGACAATGTCGTGAATGGAGCAGGGCCCGACCACGACGGCCAGCCGGTCATCCTCACGATGCAGGATGTTGTGCAGCGACTGGCGCGCCTCGGCCACGGTGGCCGACGCATCGTCGGTGCAGGCGTATTCCTGAGAAAGCTGCTCAGGGGTGATGAGCTCCCTGATGTCGCGAATTCGCAGGTCGTCGGTACGGATATTCACAGTGGCGGCTCCGGTTCTGTCTTCCACTGGCGCATAAAAAAACCGCCAGGGGTCTGGCGGTTCTTCGGGATTCTCTTCGATTCAGGTCAGATCGATTGCAGCCCAAGTACCGCCACTGGTTTTGGCCAGTAAAAATACGCAAAGAATCGGTAAGGGCGGGACACGGCGTTCATGTACGGCAATTAGTAACACAGAGCTGGCCGGCGAGGCCAGCCCCGTGTGCCGGATTCAGGGCTTGCCGACCGGAACCGCGATCGCGTGGAAGGGGGTGGCCTTGGCATCCGGGCTGGGGCGCATCAGCAACATCAGCTGACCTTCCAGCACATAGGCCGTAGAGCCGACCACCGCGACGCCCACCGGGCCGCCCGGGAAGCCTTCCTTGATCGTGGAGACCTTGCCGGTATCCCCGTCGAGATCGACGCGGGACAGCCTGCCGCCGCCGCCGCCTTCCACCACCAGCAGGCTGTCCGTGCCGAAGCTGCGCATGCCATCCGGCCGCTCAAGCGGCCGATCGAGCTTCACTTCGGTGGTGGTGCCGGCGTTGCCGTCCTTACCGATGGGAACGCTGAACAGTTTGTTGGTGAGCAGGGCATTCACGAGCACGCGGTCCTT
>JBDTUL010000073.1:0-16377 GCA_040007735.1 Gammaproteobacteria bacterium
GGTCGATCGGCCTTCTTAATGGATAATTGCCCCATGGCTGCCGTCCCCCAAACCGTCGACAACCCGCTCCGCTTCGACTTCTGCGGGCTGAATTTCGACTCGCCCATCGTGCTGCTCTCAGGGTGCGTTGGGTTTGGCGAGGAATACACCCGCATCGAGGGCTTCTCTAACCGCGACGCCGGCGCCGTGGTGCTCAAGGGCACTACGCTCGAGCCGCGTCTCGGCAACAAGCCGCACCGGGTATATGAAACGCCGTCTGGCATGTTGAACGCCATCGGCTTGCAGAACCCCGGCACCGATTACGTCGTGCGCAAGATTCTGCCCACGCTCGACTTCAGCGAGACGCGTTTCATCGCGAACGTGTCCGGCTCCACGTTCGAGGAATACCAGGAAGTCACGCGACGCTTCGATCAATCGCCGATCGACGCCATCGAGATCAACATTTCCTGCCCGAACGTGAAGGAGGGCGGCGTCGCCTTCGGCAACTACCCGGACGCCTCCGCGCGGGTGGTCGAGATGTGCCGCAAGGTGACGACGAAACCGATCATCACCAAGCTCTCCCCGAACCAGACGGACATTGGCGAGAACGCGCGCCGCTGCATCGAGGCCGGCACCGATGCGCTGTCGGTCATCAACACGATCATGGGCATGGCGATCGATGTGAATTCGCGCCGGCCCGTCATCGGCAATATTCAGGGTGGGCTGTCAGGGCCTGCCATCAAGCCGATCGCGTTGCTGAAAGTGCACCAGGTGTACGACGTTGCGAAGGCTCACAACATCCCGATCATCGGGCAGGGCGGCATCACTACGCCTACCGATGCACTGGAGTTCATCATCGCTGGCGCCAGCGCGGTGGGCATTGGTACTTCGCTTTTCTACGACCCGATGGTGTGCAAGAAGATCAACACCGGGATTGCGGATTATTTGCGGGCCAATGGGATGAGTAGCGTTACTGAGTTGGTTGGCACCCTGAACGTCGCGAAATAGCCTCGCGTACCCGCGCCGGCACAGACTAAAAGCGCATCAACTCTTTGAAGGCGCCGGCAGCGCAGCTGGCGGCGGGGTCTGCTGAAGGGTATTGGCCAGCGGGTCAATCGTACGGCTCGGGAAGGCAAACTCCACACCCATCGCTTCGAACCGCTCGTAGATCGCCAGATTCACAGCCTGCTGGATATCCGCGTAGACGCCGTAGTCCGGCACGGTAACGAAGAACACCACTTCGAACCGCAGCGACCAGTCGCCATAACTAAGAAAGTGGCAGCGATCGAAACGTGTCCGCGGCTGAGCCAGCACGATCTCCCGCACCGCCGCTGGAATTGCCCGCAGCTTCTCCACAGGCGTGTTGTAAATGACGTTGAGCGTGAAGAGGGAGCGCCGCTCGCGCATGCGCCCGTTGTTCCTCAACCGGCTCTTTAGAATATCCGCGTTGCTCACTATGACCTGCTCGCCGGACACACTGCGCAATCGCGTGCTCTTCACGCCGATGTGCTCCACCGTGCCGTTGATGTCGTCCACCTGAAGCGAATCGCCAACCGTAAACGGCTTGTCGAGCGCAATGGACATCGAGGCGAGCAGATCGCCCAACACCGTCTGCACGGCGAGCGCCACTGCGATGCCGCCGATGCCCAACCCCGCCAGCAACGGCTTGATCTGCACGCCCAGGTTGTCGAGCGCGAGCAGGAACGCCATCGCCCAGATGACGATGCCAGCGATGAAAACAATGATATCTATCGAGCTGGCGAGCGCCGGATCGAGCACTCCGTGCGTGGAGCGCTTGTCGAGGGCGAACCGCACCGCCGACATACCCCACAGCCCCACCTGGAGCCAGAAGGTGAGCACGATGGCGACGCGCACCCAGTGCTCGATGTTGTTCGGGAACGAGAGGAACGCGCAGGCAAACGCGACCGCAATGGTGAAGAGGAACAGCTTGCTCGTGCGACTCACGAGCAGGGTGGCGACTTCGATGGCTAGCGGCAGCTCGCGCTTCGCCTGCTCCCATTTGCGGCGCTGTGCGCTGATGTAACCCTTCAGCAGCGGCAAAACCGTGAACGTGACGAGAAATGCCAGGAGCGCGAGCGCCCAGTTGCCCACGCTGTTCCACAGGAAAGTGGTTTTCCAGAGTTGATCCCAGGTGATCACGACGAGCTCGATTCAGGATTGAGGAGCGGGATTATAAACCGCGGATCCAACCTGTGCGCCGACTGGTGGTCTTCAGCCGCCCGGCGATTGAGGGCTTCTTAAGATCCGGAGCCCTCAATCGCGGGGCGGCTCGGAATTTTGTTTTTTATCGCGGAGCGGAAAATTTCAGCGAACACCGAGCAGCGAGCAGCGAGTGGGAACGGCGACGAGCGAAGAACCTCATCGACTGAGCCGCTCAAATACTCGAACGTCAACTACTCAACCGCGTCCTCTTCCTGGTCATGGTCCACATCATTCATCCCAAGCTCCTTGAGCTTGCGGGTGAGGGTGTTGCGTCCCCAGCCGAGGAGCTTGGCGGCCTCCTGACGATGGCCCTGCGTCCGCTTCAGCGCCGAGCGAATCAGCACACGCTCGAACTCAGGCAATGCCTCGTCCAGCAACGGCCGCTTGCCCGTCACGGCGTGACGGTCGGCCCAGCTCGCCAGCGCGCGCGACCAATCCGCATCCACGGGGCCGGACGGCGTCGCGGCAATGAGCTCGTGCGGTAAATCCTCAACCTGCACCTGCGTGCCAGGCGCCAACACACTGAGCCGGCGGCACAGGTTGACGAGCTCGCGCACGTTGCCAGGCCACGCATAGGATGCAAGTTTGGTCAGCGAATCCGGCGACAGTGTCTTCGCTTCAACACCCAGCTCATGCGCGGCAGCGCTGATGTAGTGCTCCAGCAGCTCAGGAATATCCTCAGCTCGTGAGCGCAAGGGCGGCAGCTCGATGCGGATGACGTTCAGGCGGTGATAGAGATCTTCCCGGAACAGCCCGCGCGTCACGCGATCCTGCAAATTCTGGTGAGTGGCCGCGATGACGCGCACATCCACGCGAATGGGCGTCTGCCCACCCACACGATAGAACTCGCCTTCCGCCAGCACGCGCAACAACCGCGTCTGCAGAGGCGTGGACATGTCGCCGATCTCATCGAGAAACAGCGTGCCGCCGTCGGCCTGCTCGAAGCGCCCGCGGCGCTGCGAATCCGCGCCAGTGAACGCGCCCTTCTCGTGACCAAACAATTCCGACTCGAGCAGGTCCGCGGGAATGGCGGACGTGTTGAGCGCGATGAACGGCTTACCCGCCCGTGGGCTGTGGTCGTGCAAAGCACGCGCGACGAGCTCTTTACCTGTGCCCGACTCGCCGGTGATGAGCACCGTAACGCTCGAGCGCGCAAGACGGCCAATGGCCCGGAACACCTGCTGCATGGCCGGCGCTCGACCGAGCAACTCCGGAATCTTCGGCACCGGCACCGGCTCGGATGCTCCGCCGGGCTGCACGCGCGCGGCGCGACGCACGAGGTCTACCGCATGGTCGATGTCGAACGGCTTCGGCAGATACTCGAATGCCCCGCCTTCATAGGCGGACACTGCATTACCCAGATCCGAATGTGCGGTCATCACGATAACCGGCAACGCGGGCCGGGCATCGCGAATCTTTTTCAGCAGCTCGAGGCCGGACTGCCCGGGCATGCGAATGTCAGTGATGAGAACGTCTGGAGATTCGCGGCGCAAAGCATCCAGCGCAGGTTCCGCGGCTTCGAACGCGCGTGGTGACATGCCGCCGTTGCGTAAGGCTCGCTCCAGCACCCAGCGGATAGATGCGTCGTCGTCGACGAGCCAGACTCGTAAAGAAGAGGTGCTCATGCAGCGTCACCCAGAGGTAGTAACAACGTGAAGATAGTCCGCCCGGGTTCGCTCTCGAATTCGATGAGCCCACCATGACGGGTGACGAGATCCTGCGCAACCGCGAGGCCCAGCCCCGTGCCGTTGGCGCGCCCCGTGACCAGCGGATAGAAAATGCTCGTACGCAAATCCGCTGGCACGCCGGATCCGTTGTCTTCGACCTGGAGGCTCGCGACCAGCTTGTGCCGGACCGAACCGATGCTCACGTTAGAAAGTGCTCGCGTTCGCAAGGCGATGCGGCCGCGCTCGCCCAGCGCTTGCAGGGCATTGCGCGCAACGTTCAGCAGCGCCTGGATGATCTGGTTCTTGTCGAGCATCGCGCTCGGCAGGCTCGGATCGTAGTCGCGCTCGATCAGCACCGTGGAACGCGCTTCACCGCGCAGCAGGTGATACACGTGCTCGCAGAGCTCGTGCACGTTCACCATGTTCTTGACGGGCGGGCGGCCCGGACCGGACATCGAGTCGACGAGCGCCGCAAGCCGGTCTGCCTCGCTGATGATGACGGCCGTGTATTCGCGAAGCGTGGCGTTCTGCAGTTCCTTGCCCAGTAGCTGAGCGGCGCCCCGCAGTCCGCCGAGCGGATTCTTAATTTCGTGCGCGAGCTGCCGGATCATCAGGCGGCTGCTGTCGAGCCGCGCGAGCAGGTCGTTCTCGCGAGAGATGCGGCTGCGCTGTGTATCGTCGGTGAGCTCGAGCAGCAGATGCGTGCCAGTGATCTGCCCTTCGAGCGGAGTGATCGTCACGTCCAGCACGCGCGCTTCACGCGGCGAGCCAATCGGTCGCACGGTGAGTTCGCGATCCGCAATGCCCTGCCCGGTTTCGAGCGAGCGGCGCAGAATGCTGATGAGACCGTTCGTGTCGTGCAGGAAATCGCCGAACGGGCGGCCGCGTGCCTGGTTCAGGCTGAACGCGAGCAGGTCCTGGGCGGCAACATTTGCGTAGATGGGACAGAGCTGCGCATCCAGCACGATGATGCCGGTGGCGAGCGCGTCGAACAGGTCAGTTGGATCGAAGTGAGAAAGTGCCGAAGGCAGGGAGTATTCAACGGCCATGGGCCGTCCCCTCGACGCGCTTCGCGGCGCTATCTGCCCGGGGTCGCTTCGATCCCCGTAAGATTCCCGGCGAAGCCGTTATCAGAATCTGGGGCGGTTGGCCCGATTCGGCGCCTGAACCGAAGGCTGGCGCACATGGAAGGTGACGCTGGGGCTCGTGCAAAGCGCGGCACCACTGGAATCCTGAATCACGGCCATCAGTTGATGCGTGCCGCGCACGACGTTCATCAGCACAAACTCTTTGCCCGAGGTTGGTTGACCCGCCTGCTGCTTGCCATCCAATGCAATCGCCACGCGATCGCCGGGGCGCAGCTGCGGATTCGTTCGAAGCTTCGCAGTTACCGTGGACGTGTTGAGAAACACTTCGTCGTTCTCGGGCCGATACAGCTCGCATAACGCGTAGGCCGCGGTTGCCGTCGCTGCTGACGGCTCGGAATCCTGAGAAGGAGGAGTCGGCGTTTCGCTCGCTCCGTAAGTCTGGGCGCCCTTCAACTCGATGATTTTCGCAGCCGGGTGCGGCTGGTCGCTGTAGTGCGTGACTCCATTTTCGTCTACCCACTTGTAAACGGTCGCGGCCAGCACGCTCGCGCAGGCGAGCGAGACCACGGTCGTAAATATTAAGGTAAGTGGGTTTCTTCGCATGGCAAGTGAGCATAGCCCCATGCGACGTATACGACAAAAGAGAGGTGCCGGACGCAGGCGGTCCGGCACCCTCCACGCTGTCGAACTGTGACTGGGTTCCCCTTGTCGTGGTGGGTGCTTCGACTGACGCGAGCACGCCGCGGCGCGCGGCCGATGAGGGGAGCCCTGTTGTCACGTGATCTCCATCAGGCGCTGTAGTACATCTCGATTTCGATGGGGTGCGTGGACATGCGGAACCGGGTGATCTCCTGCATCTTCAGGCCGATGTAGGCATCGATCACGTCGTTCGTGAACACTCCACCGCGAGTCAGGAACTCGCGATCCTTGTCGAGGTGCTCGAGAGCCATGTCGAGCGAATGGCACACCGTGGGGATGTGCTTGGCTTCCTCGGGCTCGAGGTCGTACAGATCCTTGTCCGCGGCATCGCCGGGGTGGATCTTGTTCTGGATGCCATCGAGGCCCGCCATCAGCATGGCGGCGAAGGCGAAGTACGGATTCGCAAGCGAATCCGGGAACCGCACTTCAATGCGGCGCGCCTTCGGGCTCGACACCCACGGAATACGAATGCTGGCCGAACGATTGCGAGCGGAGTACGCCAGCATCACCGGCGCTTCGAACCCCGGCACCAGGCGCTTGTAGCTGTTCGTGCCCGGGTTCGTGATGGCGTTGATCGCCTTCGCGTGCTTGATGATGCCGCCGATGTAATAGAGCGCAAGGTCCGAAAGACCGCCGTACTTGTCACCGGCGAACAGCGCTTTGCCGTCCTTTTGCAGGGACTGGTGCACGTGCATGCCGCTGCCGTTGTCGCCAACGAGGGGCTTCGGCATGAAGGTGGCGGTCTTGCCGTAGCCGTGGGCCACGTTCAGTACCGCGTACTTCAGGATTTGGACTTCGTCGGCCTTCTTCACGAGCCCGCCGGGGCCCACGCCGATTTCGCACTGGCCGCCGGTCGCGACTTCGTGGTGATGCACTTCGACCACGAGCCCCATGGCTTCGAGGGCGTCGCACATGGCAGAGCGGATGTCCTGGAACGCATCGACCGGGGGCACCGGGAAGTAGCCGCCCTTCAATCCGGGACGATGACCCATGTTGCCGGTGTCGTAGGCCTTGCTGGAATTCCAGGCGCCCTGCACGGAATCGATCTCGTAGAAGCTGCCGTTCACGCTGCTGCCGTGACGGACGCTGTCGAAGATGAAGAATTCGTTTTCGGGGCCGAACAGGGCGCCGTCGGCAATGCCGGTCGACTTCAGGTAGGCCTCGGCGCGCCGGCCGAGCGAGCGCGGGTCGCGCTCATAGCCCTGCATGGTGGCGGGCTCGATCACATCGCACCGGATGTTGACCGTGGTGTCTTCGAAGAACGGGTCCAGGACCGCGGTGCTCGCATCGAGCGCCAGGATCATGTCGGACTCGTTGATGCCTTTCCAGCCGGCGATCGAGGAGCCGTCAAACATCTTGCCGTCGGTGAACAGGTCATTGTCGACGAGCCTGGCGGGGATCGTGACGTGTTGTTCCTTGCCACGGGTATCGGTAAAGCGGAGGTCAGCGTACTTGACCTCTTTTTCCTTGATGAGTTTGATTACATCACTCGGTGTCGTCATATCGGCCTCCGGAAAAGGGTTTTGCTCTGCTGAGGCGAGGGGGCCCGCTTCTTTCGACGGTGCCTTGCTTCCCCGCGCCGGACCCTGCCCGTGCAGAGCGTGATAGCAGTGCAGGCACTGTGCCAGCGAGCTGCCCGTTTTAAATCAAGTGGTTGTAAGCGGATGGAGCGGCGTTTGCACGTTTAAGGTGCGACCCCGCCGAATTGTGCACCTTGGATGAGCGAGGTTTCCACCTCTCTGTAGAGGGTTGCGAGGGCGCGCTCGGAAGTGGTGCAAGCGAGTTTGCCCGGCCAGCCGGGCGGTCTTTCCAGAAAAACAAAAACAATTACCTCTCAGCCGCCCGGCGATTGAGGGCTCCGAGGCCCGCTGAGATAAAGAGCCGGGCGGCTGGAGGGAGCACTCTTTCGTTCAGGGCCTGAAGCCACCCTCGTCTCGATATACTCGCGCGCTTCTTTCAGCGAGCCCCTCCATGAAGATCGGTACCCCGCCGCGCACGTTCCAGGAACTCATTTTTGCCCTGCAGCGCTATTGGTCGGATCGGGGTTGCGTGATCTTGCAGCCGGCGGACATGGAAATGGGGGCAGGCACCTTTCACACCGCGACCTTCCTGCGGGCCATCGGTCCTGAACCGTGGAGCGCAGCATACGTGCAGCCTTCCCGCCGCCCCACCGACGGCCGGTACGGCGAGAACCCTTTCCGCCTCCAGCACTACTACCAGTTCCAGGTGATCATCAAGCCGTCGCCGATCGACATCCTCGATCTGTATCTCGGCAGCCTGCGGGCGGTGGGGCTCGACCCCTTGGTGCACGACATCCGTTTCGTCGAGGACAACTGGGAATCACCGACCCTCGGCGCCTGGGGCCTCGGCTGGGAAGTCTGGGCGAATGGCATGGAGATCACGCAGTTCACCTACTTCCAGCAAGTGGGTGGCCTCGACTGCAAGCCAGTGTCCGGCGAGATCACCTACGGGCTAGAGCGGCTCGCGATGTATCTGCAGAACGTCGAGAGCCTCTACGACATCGTTTGGACTGACGGCCCGCACGGTCGCGTCACCTATAGGGACGTGTTCCACCAGAACGAAGTGGAGCAGTCCACCTACAACTTCGAGCACGCTGACGTCGCCGTCCTGCTCAGGCACTTCGACGACTACGAAAAGGGCAGCAACGACCTGCTGGCCGCGAAGCTAGTGCTACCCGCATACGAGCAGATGCTGAAGGCCTCGCACACATTCAACTTGCTGGACGCCCGGCGCGCCATCTCCGTCACGGAGCGGCAGCGCTACATCCTGCGGGTCCGGGCTCTGGCGCGCGGAGTTGCGCATGCCTACTACGCCAGTCGTGAAGCGCTTGGGTTTCCGATGTTGCGGCTCTCGCCGCCGGCATCTGACGTGAAGGCCGCTTCGTGATGGCCGAGGTAATGAAGACCGAGGTAACGAAAGCCGAGGGCTCGAAGGTCGAGCGCCGGGATTTTCTCGTCGAGGTAGGCACAGAAGAGTTGCCCCCGAAGGCGTTGCGCGAGCTGGAGTTGGCGTTCGCTGCGGTCGTTCGCGCCGGCCTCACGCAGGCGGGATTGATACACGCCGACGTTCAATCGTTCGCTTCTCCTCGCCGCATTGCCGTACTGGTGAAACGGCTGGTCTCGCGGCAGCCCGAACAGAACGTAAAGCGGCGCGGTCCGCCAGTCAGTGCGTCCTTCGACGCAAGCGGTCAGCCCACGCGGGCAGCCACTGCGTTTGCGGAGAGCTGCGGCGTGCCGGTCGACTCGCTTCAGAAATTGGACGAGGGCAAAGGCCTCTTCCTCTTTTATATAGGCACGAAGCCGGGCATCGATGCCGTTGCCCTGCTGCCGGGCATCGTGCAGACCTCACTCGACGCGCTGCCGATCCCCAGGCGGATGCGCTGGGGCGCCGGTGATACGCAGTTCGTGCGGCCCGTGCATTGGCTCGTGATGGTCTACGGGAAGGACGTGGTTCCGGCCTCGGTGCTGGGCGTACCCGCTGGAAACCTTACGCGCGGCCATCGCTTCATGGCGCCAAAGGAGATTCGGATTACGACGCCGTCGAGCTACGCGCGAGTGCTGCGCGAACGAGGGCGTGTCATCGCGGACTTTGCGGAGCGTCGCGAAGCAATTCGCGCAGGCGTCACGGCGAAGGCCGACGAGATCGGCGGGCGAGCTGTCATGAGCGATGCACTGCTGGATGAAGTCACAGCGCTGGTGGAGTGGCCCGTGCCGCTGGCCGCGCGTTTCGAAGAGCGCTTCCTGAAGCTGCCGCGAGAGGTGCTCATCGCCACGCTGCAGGAGCATCAGCGATATTTTCCTGTGGAGAACGCCACGGGCGACCTGATGGATTGGTTCATCACCGTCAGCAACATCGAAAGCCGCGATCCGGCTCAGGTGCGCGCGGGTAACGAACGCGTGGTCCGCCCCCGTCTTTCAGACGCGGCGTTCTTCTGGGACCAGGATCGCAAGCAGCCGCTGTCGGAGCGACGTGAAGCGCTGGATAAGGTCACTTTCCAGGTGAAGCTCGGCTCCATCGGTGACAAGACCAAACGCATTCGCACGCTCGCCGGCGAGCTCGCCGCGAACACGGGCTCAGATCGCGCGATAGCCGAGCGTGCCGCCGACCTGTGTAAGTGCGATCTGCTCACATCGGTTGTCGGTGAGTTTCCTGAACTGCAGGGCGTGATGGGCGGCTACTACGCGCTGGCAGATGGCGAAGTGCCTGAAGTGGCAGCGGCCATTCGTGAACACTATCTGCCGCGCGGTGCCGGCGACACGCTACCCGCTACGGATGCCGGCGTCGCGGTGGGTGTCGCGGACAAGCTCGACACCGTTGCCGGAATTTTCGCCATTGGGCAAAAGCCCACCGGCGCCAAGGATCCATTTGGCGTGCGGCGCGCGGCCATCGGCATTCTGCGCACGCTGATTGAAAAGCCATTGGACCTCGACCTGCGCGGCCTCATCGAGAGCGCCGTCGCCTTGCAGCCCGTGCAAGGCGAGCGGGTAGCGGATGATGTCTATGACTATGTGATGGAGCGTTTGCGCGCGTACTACCTGGACACCGGCAAAGGCATCACTACGGAAATGTTCGATGCCGTGCTCGCCACTCAGCCGCGTTCGCCGCTCGACTTCGACGCGCGGCTGCGCGCGCTGAACGCATTCCTGGAATTGCCGGAGGCCACGAGTCTAACGGCGGCCAACAAGCGAATCGCAAACATCCTGCGCAAGACGGACAAGGTGGAAGCAAAAGTTGACGTCGAAGCATTGAGGGAACCTGCGGAGATTCGTTTGTTCGATGCCATGCGTGGCCTGAAAGATGCGGTGGCCACGGCCACTGAGCGCCGTGAGTACACCGCGGCGCTCGGCCAGCTCGCGCAATTGCGACCCGCAGTGGATGGATTCTTCGATCAGGTGATGGTGATGGCGGAAGACCCGAAACTGCGTTCGAATCGCCTGTCGCTGCTGTCCACGTTGCGCGCTTTGTTCGGCGGCGTGGCCGACCTGTCGCGCTTGCCGGGGTGAGCCGGATGAGTGCCGCCACGCAACCGTTGAAGGATGAGCGGGGAGCCGGGCAATTCCTCGGCTCACTGACGTTCACGGCCTTCCTGTTCCTGTGGACATTTTTCTACGCCATCTTCTTCGTCATCGCATGCGTGTTCCTGCCATTCCCGCGGCGCTTCGCGCTGGCGCGGTTCTGGGCTCACGCGCTGCTCACTGTTCTGAGATGGACCTGCAAGCTCGACTACGTCGTCGAGGGTCGCGAGAACCTGCCGCCCGGCAATCACATTGCGTTGTGGAAGCATGCCTCGTCATGGGAAACCATTGCGATGGCCGTCGTATTCCCGCGCCAGGTGTGGGTGCTGAAACGCGAGCTGACCTGGATTCCCTTCGTCGGCTGGGGCATTCGCCAGCTTCACGCCATCGCCATCGATCGGAAATCCGGCAGCTCTGCCGTGAGCCAGGTGGTCGAGCAAGGCAAGCAGCGGCTTGCCGAAGGCGACTGGGTCATCATTTTTCCCGAAGGCACACGCATGCCGCCGGGGCAGACGCGCAAGTACGGCGTGAGTGGCGCGCTGCTCGCGAAAGAGGCTGGGCATATGATAGTGCCGGTCGCGCACAATGCCGGGCTCTACTGGCAACGCCGTGGGCTTTTCAAAAAGCCTGGCACTGTTCGAGTGGTGATTGGTCCGCCGATTGCCGCTGCGGGCATGGACCCGCGAGTGGTGAATGAGCAGGCTCAGGCGTGGATCGAAAGCACGTTGAAGACGCTGCAACCCTGAGAATTGTCGGCAGGGCGCATGCGGATGCGCTGCGCCGACTCCTCCAGGCTGGATGCCAAGTATGACAACGAGACCTTTCGGCCGGTTACCCGATGGCAGGGCAGTCGAAGCGGTGACGCTCGGAGCATCGGGCGGCTTGCAGGCAGAGGTCCTGACGTACGGCGGAATCCTGCGTCGACTGATACTACCCGCGCGGCAGGGCACCCTTGATCTTGTTCTGACGCTTCCAGATCTGGATGCGTATGTGCGCGACGAGGATTTTCTCGGCGTGCTCGTCGGACGAGTCGCGAATCGAATCGCGGGTGCGCAGTTCGAATTGAACGGGCGCCCTTACGCGGTGAGCGCGAATGAGTCACCGAACCATCTTCACGGCGGACGTCTCGGGTTCGGCAAACGGCTTTGGCGCGTGCTGGACATCCAGACGGCGCCGCATCATCGGTTGTGGTTAGCACTGAGTTCGCCAGCGGGAGAAGAGGGCTATCCCGGTGATCTCGATGTCACGGCGGAATTCATCGTCGAAGCCGATGAGCTGCAGCTCCGACTGGAAGCGCGCTGTGATGTGCCGACACCGGTTAACCTCACGTATCACCCTTACTTCAATCTATCGGGCGATCCGCGGAGGTCGACGGGGGAGCAGGTGATGCGAATTCCAGCATCTGGTTTTCTACCCGTGCGCGACGGACAACTCATCCCGACGGGTGAGATCGAAGGCGTGCTGAACACGCCTTTCGATTTCCGCACCCCGCGACCGATGCAGCTAACAGAGCTGACTGCGCATCCGCAGTTGGTTCGCGGCAGCGGCTTCGATCATTGCTGGGTGCTGGACGTGCGGCGTGACTGCGACGCTGAGCTGCACTCGCCTCACAGCGGCGTCACGATGACGCTGCATACGGACCGACCGGCGCTTCAGTGCTATGGCGGGCAGCATCTTTCCAAGCACTACCCGGGCTTGAACGGTATCTGCCTGGAGCCACAGGGTTTCCCGAACGCGGTCAACGAGCCCGGTTTTCCGAGCACGATTGTCGAGCCCGGGGACCCCTGGCAGGCGCTGTTTCGCTATCGGTTCGGGCTTACTGGAGGCTGATCCGGCGGGGTACCGTAGGCCCCTGCACACGAGGCCTAGGTTTCCATTCCATGGCAGGCGAGTCATTACCGCGTTCCATCAACTCAATTGACTCAGTAGAGAGTCAATTGAGCTTCGCTCTAACCACCCTAAATGTCGAGATTCATGACTGACAGGGCGTTCTTTTCGATGAACTCACGCCGCGGTTCGACCTGGTCGCCCATCAACGTCGTGAAGATATCGTCTGCCGCGACCGCGTCCTCGATGCGCACCTGCATGAGCCGACGCGCCGACGGGTCGATGGTGGTTTCCCAGAGCTGCCCCGGATTCATCTCTCCCAGCCCCTTGTAGCGCTGGATCGACTGGCCCTTGCGCGCCTGGTCGAACAGCCACTTCATGGCTTCCTTGAACGAGCCGACCTCCTGGCGATCTTCGGCGCGGGTGACATACGCGCCCTCGCCGATGAAGTCCGCCAGCGTGCGCGCGAGGTCCGCGATCCGCTGATATTCCGCAGACTCGAAAAACTCCCGCGGCAGGAAACGCTGCACGGCTGAACCGTGCTCCGCCTTGTTGATAGCAACGCGAGTCGCGTGGCCATCGCCGGCGGCGCGAACGTCCACGCGATACGTGCGAGTTCCGTCGCTCAGAGCATTGAGCCGATCGTTGAGATCACGCGCCCAATCTCGCAGCCAGTCGGTGCGATCGAAATCCGCCAGCTTCACTTCGGGCATGTAGATCAGCTGCTCCAGCAGCCGCTCGTCATAGCGTCGCGACCAGCGCTTGATGATGGCCTGCACTTCCATGTATTTCCGCGCGAGCATCTCCAGCCCCGAGCCCTGCAGCGGAGGCGCGCCGGCATTCACGAACAACGCCGCGGTCTCGAGCGCCGTGTTGAGCAACAGAGCGTTGAGCTCGATGTCGTCCTTCACGTACTGCTCTTGCTTGCCGCGCTTCACTTTGTAGAGCGGCGGCTGCGCGATGTAGATGTGCCCGCGCTCGATGAGCATTGGAATCTGGCGATAGAAGAACGTGAGCAGCAGCGTGCGGATGTGCGAACCGTCCACGTCCGCGTCCGTCATGATGATGATGCGGTGGTAGCGGAGCTTGTCGATGTCGAAGTCGTCGCGACCGATGCCGCAACCCAGTGCGGTGATCAACGTGCCGACTTCGGCTGATGAAAGCATCTTGTCGAAGCGCGCGCGCTCGACGTTCAGAATCTTTCCCTTCAGCGGCAGGATCGCCTGCGTGCGCCGATCGCGGCCCTGCTTCGCGGAGCCACCTGCCGAATCGCCCTCGACGATGAAGATTTCGGACAGCGCCGGATCCTTCTCCTGGCAGTCCGCCAGCTTCCCAGGCAGGCCCGCGATATCGAGGGCGCCCTTTCTTCGCGTCATCTCACGCGCCTTGCGTGCAGCCTCACGCGCGCGTGCCGCTTCAATAGTTTTCTGCACGATGGCGCGCGCATCCTGGGGATGCTCGAGCAGGAATTCCTGCAGCTTCGTGCTGACCGCGTTCTCGACCACACCCTTCACTTCCGAGGAGACGAGCTTGTCCTTCGTCTGCGAAGAGAACTTCGGGTCCGGCAGTTTTACGGACAGGATCGCGGTAAGGCCTTCGCGCGCGTCGTCACCGGTGGTCGGCAACTTCTCGCGTTTCGCTGAAAGCTCTTTCTCGATGTAGTCGTTCAGCGTGCGCGTGAGCGCGCTTCGAAAGCCGGCCAGGTGAGTGCCGCCGTCCTTCTGCGGAATGTTGTTCGTGTAGCAGAACATGCTCTCCTGGTAGGAGTCGTTCCACTGCATGGCGACTTCGACGGTGGTGGTCCCGTACGGCGCCTTGAAGCCAAAGACGGTTTCGTGAGCGGCCGTCTTCGTGCGATTCAGGTACTTCACGAACGCCTGCAGCCCGCCCTGGTGCTCGTAGACATCCGACTTGTTCTCGCGCTCGTCGACGAGCTCGATGCGGACGCCGGAGTTCAGGAAGGACAGTTCGCGCAGGCGCTTCGCCAGGATGTCGTATTCGAACTGGATGTTCGTGAAGATGGTGGCGCTCGGCCGGAAGCGGATGGTGGTCCCCCGCTCAGTGGTTGCCCCGACTTCAGCCAGCGGCGCCGCGGGCTCACCCAGGTGGTACTCCTGCCTGTGCGTCCGGCCTTCGCGCTGGATGGTCAGCAGCAGGTAATCCGACAGCGCGTTGACGACCGAGACGCCGACGCCGTGCAGACCCCCTGAAACCTTGTACGAGCTGTCGTCGAATTTTCCGCCCGCATGCAGGACGGTCATGATCACTTCCGCTGCGGAGACGCCCTCTTCGGCGTGTATATCGACAGGAATTCCACGGCCGTTATCGGTGACCGTGACGGATTCGTCTGCATGGATGGTGACGACGATGCGGTCGCAATGACCGGCCAGTGCCTCGTCGATAGCGTTATCGACGACCTCGAAAACCATGTGATGGAGCCCGGTACCGTCATCGGTGTCCCCGATGTACATTCCAGGCCGCTTTCGAACGGCCTCAAGCCCTTTTAATACTTTGATTTTGCTTGAATCGTAGACGTCGTTCGATGCCATGAACTAACCCGGCAGAAAGGGTGCGCATTATACCGGCGTAACTCCCCCGTGTTCCACGTGAAACACTCTATCGGGCGTTCCAAACAGACTCACCTCAGGTGAAAGCGAAGTCACCACCAGTTGGCAGCGCAGTCGCCGGATTTGCCCGACGAATCGCCCCAATCTCTCACGATCTAATTCCGCAGCCGGATCATCCAGCAGCAGCGTTGGAATCGTCCCCGTGATCTCTCGAATCAAGCTCAACTGTGAAAGTGTCATCGCCGCCGCAACCAACTTCTGCTGCCCTCGCGACAGAGTCTCCCTCGCCAACCCCTTCTCCACCCGAACGATCACATCCGCCCGATGCGGCCCGACATGTGTCATCCCCCGAAGAACATCACGCTCCCGAGAGCCACTCAGCGCGTCTGCCAGTGACGTGTCCGCGTGCCACCCGCGCGCATAGTGAAGGTCCACCTCAAGCCCCGTGAGTTCGCGAACCGACTCACGCCAGTGCGGCTGGAGCTTCTCAAGGAAATCCCGCCGCAGATTCGCGATCAGCTCTCCCTGGCGAGCAACCTCTGGATCCCAAGCCCCCGCCTGATCCGGCGCAGTCCGAAGCGCCGAATTGCGTTGCTTGAGTGCACGCGCATACCGGGACCACACATCAATGAATTCTGGTTCCACGTGGAACACTGCCCAGTCCATCCACCGTCGCCGGCGTTGCGCACCCTCCTCGATAAGCTTGTGCGCACCCGGCTCGATCACCTGAACCGCAAACGCCCGGGACAACTCAGCCAGCGACTGCACGAACGCGCCCCGAACCTTCGCCACCGTGCCATCAGCCTTCGACACCTCAAGACCAATAGGCTCGGGCGGCGGCCCAACCAGTCTCCCCACCACCCGCAACAGCGGTTGGCCATGGCGGATGAGCCGCTCCGAATTTCGAGTGCGAAATGAGCGTCCGCGACCCAGTAGGAAGATCGACTCCAGTAGGGTCGTCTTTCCGGACGCATTCCCGCCCCATATGACGTTCTGACCAGGGTGAAGCTGCAGCTCCGCTCGAGGCAGGCAGCGGACGTCGTCCAGGGCAAATTCGGAGAGGCTCATTGCGAGGCAGTTTGAAAGGTGGGGCGTCGATTGGCTAGGCGCCGGAAGCGATATGGGTTGCGCGTGGAGCTGTGCAGTGGAGGCGGGCTCGTCAGGTGAGCCAGCGGAGAGCGGTCGGAATGTGAGCGCTGGATGGCTGGTGCTGGCGGCGACTCAATCACCGGGAGAGGATTCGGGGACCGGCCGCGAGACCGCTCCATCGGAGCCTTGGCAAAAAGCATCC